>NZ_ATLN01000022.1:0-177941 GCF_000416195.1 Pseudomonas sp. CFII68 | reverse complement strand
GTGGCGAGGGGATTTATCCCCGCTGGGGCGCAAAGCGGCCCTGAAACCTGGCACCTCGGTGCGTCAGGCTAATTGAGTTGACGACCTGGGGCCGCTGCGCAGCCCAGCGGGGATAAATCCCCTCGCCACAAAAAACAGGTCTGCGCCTGATGAACTGACACACCAACGAACCGCTCTTGTGGCGAGGGAGCTTATCCCCGCTGGGGCGCGAAGCGGCCCTGAAACCTGGCACCTTGGTGGGTCAGGCTAATTGAGTTGACGACCTGGGGCCGCTGCGCAGCCCAGCGGGGATAAATCCCCTCGCCACAAAAAAAACAGGTCTGCGCCTGATGAGTTGGCACACCACCGAACCGCTCTTGTGGCGAGGGAGCTTGCTCCCGCTGGGGCGCGAAGCGGCCCTGAAACCTGGCACCTTGGTGGGTCAGGCTAATTGAGTTGACGACCTGGGGCCGCTGCGCAGCCCAGCGGGGATAAATCCCCTCGCCACAAAAAAAACAGGTCTGCGCCTGATGAGTTGGCACACCACCGAACCGCTCTTGTGGCGAGGGAGCTTGCTCCCGCTGGGGCGCGAAGCGGCCCTGAAACCTGGCACCCTGGTGTGTCAGGCTAATTTGCTGCGCAGCCAGCGGGAGCAAGCTTCCTCGCCACAAAGGGACAGTGACCCACCACAAGGGGTACACCTCCGCGTCTTCCTTGTGGCAAGGTTGCGGGCTTCATCGAATATTTAGGGACGGATGGAATGACGCTCAGGGTGATGGTGGTCGGTGGGTATGGAAACTTCGGCAGTATCGTTTCCAGGCACCTGGTGGTGATGCCAGGTGTAGAACTGGTGATTTCGGGGCGCGACGCCCAAAAACTGCAGCGCAAAGTCGATGAGTTGAACGCTCAATCGGGCGCTGTGTGTGAAAGTTGGTGCGGCGACGCCATGGGCGCGGGCTTCAAATCTGTCCTGGGCTTGATGAACATCCAATGGGTCATCCATACCGGTGGCCCATTTCAAGGGCAGTCCTATGCCGTCGCCGAGAACTGCATCGACGCGGGCGTGAACTACTGCGACCTGTCCGATTCCAGGGCCTTCGTCACCGGCATTAGCGCACTCGACGCCCGGGCAAAACAGGCAGGCGTCGCGGTCCTCAGTGGTTGCAGCTCAGTGCCGACGCTTTCGGCCGCCCTCATCGATCAGCAGCGGCATCGCTTTAAACGCATCGACACGATCGAACATGGTATTTCCTCTTCGGCCAAGATGCCGGGGTTGTCCACTGTCGAAGGCGTTCTGGCCTATGCAGGCAAGCCGATCAAGCAACTCCGGAATGGTCGGGTACATGAGGTCCTGGGATGGCAGGACCTGACGCTTCGTAGAATGCGTTATATGGGGACCCGGGTACTGGCCAATGTCGACGTGCCGGACATGGATATCTTTGCCAGCCGCTATGGTGCCCAGACCCTGAGCTTCAAGGCCGGCTCAGGCCTGAAGCTCGGCGGCATTGCCAACTACCTGCTGGCCCAGGCAACGAGGATGGGGATGGTACGTGACCATGCCCCTTGGGCCGCCAGGCTTCATCGGTGGGGGCTCTGGTTCGAACGATTTGGCGATGGCAAAAGCGCAATGTACATCGACGTCCATGGCATGGGGGCCAATGGCGAACCGTTGTCGATGAACGTGCAGCTCACCGCCATGAACGACAAGGGGCCGGAGATTCCCAGCTGCGCAGCCGTTGCCTTGGCGGTAAAAGTCGCCCAAGGGTATCGGCCCGAACCCGGTGCTCGGGCCTGCGTGGGTGAAATCACCGTCGACGAATACATGGCCGCCATCAGCGATCCCGAAAACTTGAACCTGTCCGTTCACTTCTCTGAGGCGCAGGGCTGACAGATGCTCTATCTTTGCCTGAAGTACCTCCACATCATCGCTGCCATTTTCCTGTTCGGCTTCGGTATGGGGTCCTATCTTTACCTGATCGCGGCCAGCCGCACCGCCAACCCTCAGGTCATTGCCCACGTGGCCAGGACGGTCGTCCAGTTCGACACTTGGATTACCACGCCGGCGGGCTTTATTCAGATAGCGACGGGCTATTTGTTAATGAGACTGGCCGGACTTCCCCTGACCACGGAATGGATAATGACGTCGTTGATCATTTTCTTTTGCGTGGGGGCGCTGTGGCTTCCTGTGCTGGTGCTCCAGAAGCGTTTATACGTGATGGCTTCGAGCGCGGTTGGGGACGGGCGGGCGCTCGATGATCGATACTCATCCGTGTATCAGAAGTGGTTCTGGATGGGCGTTTTTGGATTCTTGGGGATGTTTGTCATTGTGCTGATCATGGTGACGAAGATGACGCCACCTCAGTGGATCGAGCTACTGACGGGCTAAGTACCGATCCGTTCCACCGGATTGCTCCCAGGCGTTGGAGCCTTCAAGAAACGCCGCTCATGATCCGGGCTCGGCAAAAGGCACACGTCGTATTTGCCAAACAGCCAATAACGATTCAGGGCAATGCGATCATAGGCCCAGTCCCGAAGCCTGCGGGGGACGTAGCGCAGCAGCTTCATCGGGCGCCAGGCCCAGGGCAGCAGGGCTACGACTTCAAAAATCGCCTCCGAACGCACCCAGTAATGCTGATCGCGAACCACGGCCATGGTGTCGAACTGCTGCAAGGGCAGGCCCGCCCAGGCAAGTAGGGCTTGCCCTTCGGGCGACTGTACGGAGGCCAACCGCACGCGGCGGGCGTGGTCATGGCGGATCAGGAATTTCGCCCAGCCATTGCACAGTTTACAAACGCCGTCGAACAGGACCACTGTCTCGCCGGGCTTGAGCAAGGGCGCGGGTGAGGGGCGAGTTTGGGAGATGGGCATGAATGTGTGTCTACATGGCGCTTGGTTACCCGGATAATACGCGTGTTCCAGCGTCAAAGGGCGTCCCGAAGGGTTGCTCGACCATGATGATTTCAAAGGCATGATCCGATCCATGAGCGATGACATCTACAACCTGTTCACACGCTTCCAGACCCCCGATCCTGACATCGGCCCACGGGAGCGGGTGCCGATGCTTGCCCAGGAGCAGGCCTGGGCGCGTGAGCGTGCTGCCATGCATCGTTTCAGCTGGATCGTGGTGCTGGTGCCGCCGTTGTGCCTGGGCCCGGTGTTGCCGGGCATCGCGTTTCTGTTGGGGCTGCTGGTCTATCAAGGGTTATCCGCCCCAGGCGTCGACCTTGACCAGATCGTCGGGGATTCCCTTGGCTGGCTTGTGCTCGCCACCTTGCTGTTCATGGCTGCCTGGGTCCTGCATAACTACTTGCGCGATAAGCGCGACCCGACCAAGCGATATTGGCAATCGATGCCTGATCAAGGGCTGGTCGAGCTCGAACACCATACCCTGGTCTCCGGCATCTGCCTGTGGTCCAACGACTATGACCCGGATTGCAATACCCTCATGCAATGGTCCGACGGCAAGGTGAAGTACGTGCAAGACAGCGGTGTGTCGCAATGGATCCTGGCCAAGACCGCGGTGGGGCACTGGCTGGTGCTCAAGGAGGAGTTTTCGGGCGACTTCAGCTACGGGCGGGTAGGGCAAATGCCTGCACCGGACAAGCGGCTGCAACCCCTCCAGCATCTGGCGATTGCTTTCGCCCCCGGCACGAACCTGCAGTTGGGCCGACGTTTCGACGGTGCGCCGATGCCGTTGGTGGAGACGCCGTACTGGCTGTCTGCCGATGAACTCAAGCGCCTGGACGAGGCCGCTCATCACTGGAATTTTTTACCGCCGAACCGCTATGGGGTGGTCAATGACGAGGATGCCGCGTGGGTGCAACGGTTGCTGAACAGGGCGCAAGCGAGCGTTGGGCCTGTAGGAGCTGTCGAGCGAAGCGAGGCTGCGATCTTTCCCAGACATTTGAGCCACAAGTGAAAAGATCGCAGCCTTCGGCAGCTCCTACAGCGCAGCCCAGCGGGAGCAAGCTGAATCGAGCACATTCCTGGAAGTCCGGCCTGTCCTTGGCCGGGTGCTAAAGCCACGTATCCACCACCCGCCGATCCAGTTCCTCCCAATCCGCCATGCCCAATACCCGAGTGGTGTTCAACCCGCGTAAATAACCGCGCAGTTGGTTGGCCGTGGCGCGCCTGAGCTCCGGGTCGGGTTCGGTGCTGCTCAACAGCACGCTTTCGTACTGGATCAGGTAGTCCGCCACCCGCTCACGGAAGTCGGGCAATACCGCGTCGCGAATCAGATCAAACGTTCTCATGGCTATACCTCATCAATCTTTCTCGGCTTGCAACTATTGCTAGGAGTAATAGTGACCATTACCAAATGCAAGTTCTGCTTTGCCGGCAATCATTGGAAAATCAGCGCCATCGAACACGCAGCCCATTTTTTTATTTTCAGGACCCGACCCATGCGCCGTTTATTTTTGCTTGCCCTGGCGTTTTCCCCGTTGTTGCTGGCCGGTTGTGCCTCGGCGCCGAACGACCCGACCTTGACCTTGCAGACCAGCAAGACGCCGGCTCAATACGCTGAATGCGTCGTACCGAAATTGCAGGGCAATGCCTTGAACCCGCTGGTCTCGCAAACCCAGCGCAGCTACCGCATCGTGGTGCCGAGCAAAGTCTCGGCAGATAACGTGCTGGAAGCCTACAAGGCTGGCAGCGGCGGCAAGGTGTTCATCTACGAGCGACATTTGCTGGCCTCCAACCTCTTGCCTTCGAGTTTTGAACGCGCCGCACAGGAATGCATCTGACCGGCCCGTAAACGTTTTTCACTGTGCTCCTTTGGTTGGCCGCAACCAACCAATTCCCTTGCCCCGCACCGTCCTCGGTCGCGGGGCTTTTTTTGCCTGCCGGTTTCAGGTTGGCCCATCATCCGCCCGGATGAACGCGATGAGCGCTTTCAGGGCCGGTGGCACATGGCGTCGGCTGGGGTAGTAGAGAAAAAATCGGCTTGGCGGCGCTTTCCATTGCGCAAGCAGTTCCGTGAGCTGCCCATTGCGGATGTCATCGCGCACCAGCTCCTCGTAGACGTAAGCAATCCCGGCGCCATCTTTTGCGGCCTGGATCATCAGCGCATCGTCTTCAAGAATGAGCGGGCCAGTGACGGACAAACGGATCGGTTGCCCTTCTGCCTGATACTCCCAGGCATAGAGTTTGCCGCTGGGAAAACGTCGGGCGATACAGGCATGGTCGAGCAAGTCCCGTGGGGCCTGGACTATCCCCTTTGCGGCCAGGTAAGCCTGTGAAGCGACGGTCACGAACGATTGAGGAGGGCCGACAGGGACGGCAATCATGTCGCCGGCCAGGCTTTCGCCAAAACGCACGCCAGCGTCAAACCCGCCGTTCACGATGTCGGTCAAGCCATCATCGGTGACCAGGTCCAGTTGAATACGTGGATACCTGGCCACGAATGGCGCGAGCACTTTCGCAAACACCGCACGCGCCGCCGGACGCGCCACGTTGAGGCGAAGCTTGCCGGCCGGCACTTCCTGCATCGAGGTCAGTTGCGCCAGCGCATCGGCAACCTGCTGCAGGGTCGGGGCCAGCGTTGCCAATAGCTGGTGGCCGGCCTCGGTCGGGGTCACGCTGCGCGTGGTGCGGTTGAGCAGCCTGACACCCAGGCGCGCTTCCAGTGCACGCATCGCGTGACTCAATGCAGAAGCCGAAACGCCACGCTCGTCGGAGGCCTTGCGAAAGCTGCGGTGGCGAGCGACGGCGGCAAAGGCATCCAGTTCGGAAAGATCGGGGTGCTGACTCATGAGTGCTGTTCAGTAGTTCAAATACGATTACCCATCTTATCGTCATGAGATCGCTCGCGGATACTGGCCCACATCATCTGTGGAGAACTCGCAATGCAAAAGAATCGTCTTGGATCATCGGATTTTCTGATTTCGCCCATTGGCCTGGGAACCTGGGCCATTGCTGGCACCGGCTGGGAATACAGTTGGGGCGCACAGGATGACGAGGACAGTCTGGGCGCCCTTGAATATGCCGTCGAACGCGGTGTGAACTGGATCGATACGGCGGCGGTTTATGGCTTGGGCCATGCCGAGCAACTGGTCGGGCAACTGTTACGTCGGGTGCCGGCTTCGCGGCGCCCGCTGGTGTTCACCAAGGGCAGTCTGGTCTGGGACCCGGTCACCAAAGCGATCTCGCACTCGCTGGCGCCTCAATCGCTGCTCGCCGAGGTCGAGGCAAGCTTGCGCCGGCTGCAAGTCGAAACCATCGATCTTTATCAGATCCACTGGCCGGCCTTTCCTTCCGACGGTAGCAGCGAAGGAATCGAGAGTGCGCTTTCGGCGTTGGCCACCGCCCGCGAACAGGGAAAAATTCGCGCTATCGGCGTCTCCAATTTCGATGTCGCGCAACTCCAGCGGGCCCAGGCGGTGACCGAGATCGTCTCTCTCCAACCGCCTTATTCCGCCCTGATGCGAGACATCGAGAAGGACATCCTGCCATTTTGCGAGGAGGTGGCAATGGGGGTCTTGGCCTATTCCACCCTTCAATCGGGACTGCTTTCCGGGAGCATGACCCGCGAGCGCATCGCCCAATTGCCCGATGACGATTGGCGCAAGGCCCGAAGCGCGGACTTCCAGGAACCTCGCTTGAGCGCGAACCTGGCGCTGGTCGAGGTCTTGGCCGGTATCGGTGAACGACATGGGGTGAGCGCGGCGGCAGTGGCCATCGCCTGGGTGCTGCGCAAGCCAGTGGTGACCGGTGCCATCGTCGGTGCCCGCCGTCCCGAGCAGGTCGATGGACTGATTGCCGGCGCACAGCTGCGCCTCAGTGCCGAGGAAATCGATGAGATTCAACCTTTCCTGCCCTTGGGTATGGGCACGAATGTCCCTGGGGCCGCTTGACCTTTATCGTTTGGCCGCCCGCTTGAACGAGCGGGTTTGACGCCTCGCTGCATAACCGGCACTATTTGCTCGTTTGTGATCATTAGTGCTCGTTTATGCAGGTTGTAGCATCATGACTTCTCCTCACGAAGCGTTCCCCGGCGAACGCCAGCAATTGATCAGCCAGCGTCTTGCCCGGTATGGCCGGGTGATCGCGGCCGACTTGGCCAGCGAATTCAATGTGTCCGAGCACTCGATACGGCGTGATCTGGGCGCATTGGCAGCGGCGGGGGTGTGCAAGCGCGTTTATGGCGGCGCGATACTCTTGCCCGCTGTCGAAGGGTCGTTGGACGTACGCGTACGCAAAGACCCGGCGCGCAAGGGCAGTCTCGGCCAAGCGGCCGCGGCACTGCTGCGCGCGGGCCAGCACGTCTTCATCGACGCCGGGTCAACCAACCTGGCCGTGGCCTGCGCCATCGATCCGCAACTTCAGTTGACCCTCACCACCAATTCGCCGTTGATTGCGGTTCAGTTGATGAAGCTGCCCCGCGCTGAGGTCATCCTTCTGGGTGGCCGCTTGAGTCCAAACGCGGGGGGTGTGATCGGGCTGACGGCTGTCCAGCAATTGCGTCAGTTCAGTTTTGACGTGTGCTTGCTCGGTGCCTGCGCCATCGATCCGGACAATGGCGTCACGGCGTTCGGCCTGGATGACGCGGAGTTCAAGCGCGCGGTGGTCGCGGCAAGCGGACAGGTGATTGCGGCGGTGACCAATGAGAAGCTCTCCAGCGTTGCCCACTACCAGGTGGCCTCCTGCGAAGAGGTCGCCACCCTGGTGGTCGAGCACGATGCGCCGCGGGAGCGACTCGAACCTTTCTTCGGACGGGTGACCAACGTCGTGACGGCAGCCAGTGAGCCGCGGCAGAGCTGAGGTCTTTGCTGCACGGCTGTTGCCCAATTGCGCAGGACAATCGTATAGAGACTGCACGGCCCCCATTGTCCGCCGGGCGATTTGCGTCTAGTTTGCTGGCCGATCACAAGTACAAAAATCAGGAGTCATCGATGCAACCGATTCGTCTCGGGCTGGTGGGCTACGGCAAGATTGCCCAGGATCAACACGTTCCTGCCATCCACGCCAACCCTGCGTTCCAACTGGTGGCTGTCGCCACGCAAGGGCAGCCTTGCGCCGGGGTGGAGAACTTCCGCTCCCTGGGCGAGTTGCTCGAAAACGGTCCGCAGGTCGATGCCATTGCGTTTTGCACACCGCCACAAGGTCGCTTCGCCCTGGTGCAACAGGCGCTGGCGGCAGGCAAACACGTGCTGGTGGAAAAACCGCCGTGCGCGACCCTGGGGGAGGCGATGGCGTTGGTGGAGCAGGTCCGCGAGCAAGGCGTCAGCGGCCTGTTCGCCTGGCATTCGCGTTACGCGCCGGGCATCGAAGCCGCCCGTGACTGGCTGGCGAGTCGCACCTTGCAGAGCGTGCAGATCGACTGGAAGGAAGACGTGCGCAAGTGGCACCCCGGCCAGGCATGGATCTGGCAACCCGGCGGCTTGGGTGTGTTCGATCCGGGTATCAATGCCTTGTCGATAGTGACCCATCTGCTGGCGTTGCCGCTGTTCGTGGAGTCCGCCGAGTTGCGCGTGCCGGACAACTGCCAGTCGCCGATTGCCGCCAGCATCAAGATGGCCGACGCGCGCCACCTCGATATTCGTGCGGAATTTGATTTCGACCATGGTCATGACGAGCTCTGGAACATCGAGATTCGCTGCGCCGAAGGCGTCCTGCGCCTGGACAACGGCGGTGCACTGTTGAGCATCGACGGCGTGGGCCAGGCTGTTTCCGAGGAAGGCGAGTACGCAGCGGTGTATCGACATTTTCAACAACTGATTGCCGAGCAAACCAGCGACATGGACCTGCAGCCGCTGCGGTTGGTCGCGGACAGCTTTTTTGTCGGCAGCCGGACGGCGGTCGAGCCGTTCTACGATTAATCCAGGGAATTGCAGTTGAACGAACAGACCTTGTCCATGCGCCTGGAGCGCGTGGCGGCGCATATGCCGGCGGGCGCGCGCCTGGCCGATATCGGCTCGGATCACGCTTACCTGCCGGTGGCCTTGCTGCGCCGTGGCGCCATCGTGATGGCGGTGGCGGGCGAGGTGGCGCTGACGCCGTTTCGCGCCGCCGAACGCACCGTTGGCGAGAATGGCCTGGAACAGCAGATCAGCGTGCGCCTGGCCAATGGCCTGGCGGCGATTGAGCCGGAAGACGGGATCACGGCGATCAGCCTCTGTGGCATGGGCGGCGAGACGATCCGCGACATCCTGGACAGCGGCAAAGCGCGGTTGAGCGGTCAGGAGCGCCTGATCCTGCAACCCAATGGCGGTGAACAACCGCTGCGCCAATGGCTGATGGAGAACGACTACCGCATCCTCTGCGAGGAAGTGCTGCGGGAAAATCGTTTCTACTACGAGATCATCGTCGCCGAGCGCGCCGGGCCGGTGACGTACACGGCCGAGGAGCTGTACTTCGGCCCGCTGCAGCTGCAAGCCCGCACCCCGATCTTCCTGGCCAAGTGGCAGCGCCTGCTGCGCCAGAAGCAAAAGACCCTCACCAGCTTCGCCAAGGCGCGGCAAGCCGTGCCGGAAGAGAAGCTGCAAGAGGTTGCTCGGCAGGTCCGGTGGATCAGCGAGCTGTTGGCCGCCTGAGACCTTGTGGTGAGGGAGCTTGCTTTCGCTGGGCTGCGTAGCAGCCCCCCGTTGGTGAACGCTGCATTCAGAGCACCGAGACCGATGCCTGCGCCAGGATCGTCTCCTCGATCAGCGCGGCGACTTCCTTTGCCCCGAAGCAGCGAAACTTGATGCACTGCTCGTCAGTGTCCAGTCGGACGATATGGGTGATAAGACTCTTTTCGAATCTGACATTTCGGATCGATGCCAATGGGACCTCAATATCCAGGGTTCCATCTTGGGCAATTCGATTCATCCAATTGGCGTTCAAGTGAATCGTGGTCGGGGTCAGCAGCATCTTCCCGCCTACCCAAAGTCCCCCGTGTTTTTCCTTGAATTTCTTCAGTGCCTTGCCCAGCACACCCGCATCGCCAGCCCCAGCGATAGTAAAAAAAGCCTCGGCGTTGTCTTGATTCAACTCAGCGTCGACCACCAGAAAACCGACCCCCTTGGACTTCACAATTTTTTCCAGCATCTACGCATTTCCTTGAAGTATTGATGTTCCATTTCGACAGGCATTACGACGATTGTCGCTAATGTCCCCGCCTTGTCATTACCTACTGACCGACCACTGAATAGTGTTTGATACGACACGCATACGAGTTACCGTCGCCTTTACAAACGCCATCCAGGTAGCGGTAGTCCACTCGTACCGACTGCCCTTTGCCGGGCCATTGTCGGCGGGGCAGCGTGGCTTGGTAGTCCGGGGTTTCCGGGGTGAAGGTGAGCGATGAGCCTTGTGCAGGACACTCCACCGAGGCGGATTTCGGCCGGGCTTTCACGATCTGCGCCTGAAGCTGCGGATAGGGTTGTTTCAGGACCTCGACGATACGCAGCTCCATATGGCAGATCTGCCACGTCGAGGCCTGGACGGGCTCGCACAGGAAGGGGAGCGTCAAGGCAAGCAGTCCGAGGCACGCTGCGTGAGTGTTCATGGTTACCCTTGTTTGAGGTGCTGGCGTTCGCGAAATCATCGTCTGGTATTGCACCTTTGCCTGATTCAACCGTAAAGCCCCATCAGCGAGAAAGACCTGTCAGTGGTCAGTGCGACAATTTCGGCCAGCGAATGCAGGAGCACCGGCACCAGCAGGCCACCGCTGACCACTCTCGCAACAGCGAATACGCCTCCACAGGCGAAGATCAGCGCGACAGTCATCCAATTCCCGTATTGGATGTGCATGCTGGCGAACACGGCTGACGTGACGATGATCGCGATCCATGTCCAGGCACGGCTGTTCTCGTAGGGGAACAGCCGGAGCATGTAATGGCGGAAAAATAACTCTTCAGCGATGGGCGGCAGCACGATCAGCGAGGCGATCTTGATCGTGGCCTGCCAACCGTTGAGCCCCTCCAGGAGCTCGGCTATGAATACTTCTCGCGGCAACTCCAGCACGAATATGGCGACCCCGAAAAGCAGGTAGGCCCCAATGATGCCAAGCGCCCCCCACCGCAGGGGGGTGCTTATGGAATGACCGCGCCATTGGGTGCGCGCATCGGCACGGTATTGCAAGGCGAAGAGGGCGAGGAGAACGAGCGCGGTGATACCGGAGGTTGTCGTGAACGCCAGGTAGGCCTGCATGTCTGCGGGTACGAAAAGGACCTCGGGCACTGCTGCCAGGAAGACGACCAGGGTGGCAAGCGCAAACATCCCGAGTCGGGGAAAAAAGCGGTAGGGCGATAAAGTGGAGGCTGATGCCAACTCAGAGGCGGTACACAGATTCGTCACAGTCACTCCATGAGTGCAAGGAAAAAGGCATGATGCCAGTGTTTTGATCTTCTGGGATGAGCGCCTATCGACTTTGTGGGACGGCCTGCTCAGGAATGCCCCCCAACCGGTTTTGTCGTACTCAACCGCGGCGCTGCCGAATGACGAATCACACTAAGAATAGCCAGCGTCGCAACCACCAACCCAGGAGACGTCGCCAGCAATACGGCCGTGGTCCCACCCCCGGCTGCCAGGATCTGCCCGGCAGCCAGAGGCCCGGCCACCGATCCCAGGCGTCCGATGGCCACTGCTGCACCAACCCCCGTTGCACGGATGGCCGTAGGGTAGGAGGGCGGTGCCAGGGCATAGAGGACCAATTGCGCGGCCATGACGAACAACCCGACGGCGAACCCGGCAATGGCCATCGGCACGATGCCGACGGACAACCCGACCCCGGCCAGGGCGCTCAGCAGGCCGGCATAGACGAACAGCACCACCTTGATGCCGTTGCAACGGTCCAACAGCAGGCCGCCGAGCAACGAGCCAAGCGCTCCGCCGATGTTGAACAGCATCTGCACCAGGCCAGCCTGGGGTTTGCTGAAGCCTTGTTCCAGCAGCAACGACGGTAGCCAGTTGAGCAACATGTACATCACCGTCAAGGTGAAGAAATAACTCAGCCACAGCGCCATGGTGGTACGGCCGCGACCTTCACCGAACAGCGCCTGGGCGGTGGAATCGCGCGATGAACCACCATCCTGCGCCTGGCGAAAGGCGCTGGACTCGGGGAGCCACAAGAGCATCAGCGGGACCACCAGCAAGGGCGCCAACCCACCGATGAAAAACGTCATCTGCCAGTGTTCGCCAAACAACATGGCGACCACTGCCGCCAACGCACCACCCAACGGCACGCCCGCATACATCACGCTGATGGCCGTGCCCCGGCGCTGCTCGCCCACGGCTTCGGCGCACAGGGCGATGAGGTTGGGCAGGGCGGCGCCCAGGCCCAGGCCGGTCATGAAGCGCACCAGCAAGAGGCTGGAGAAGTGTTCGACATAAGCGGTGCTGAGGGAAAACACGCCGAACAGCAAGACCGCGGCGACGAGGATTTTCTTGCGACCGATGCGATCCGCGATCCAGCCACCGAAGAACGCACCTGGCAACAGCCCGATGATCCCGGCGCTGAATACCCAACCCATCATTTTCGGGTCGAGGGCAAACGTCTGTCGCAGCCCAGCGGCTGCGGTACCGGCTGATTGCAGGTCGAAACCCTCGATCAATGCAACGATGAAACACAAGGCGATGGTCAGCGTCGCACGACGCGCCGGCTGGTTCATGGCAAATCCTCTTATTGTTTTTGTGAGGGAACACCGGCTCGGAGGAAAACCGGCGGGTGCATTTAAGATTAACAAAGCTAACTAAAAAATGAAGGCGGCCAAAGGGAATTCAATAACGGACCAGATCATTAAGAAAATCAGCGGTTTGGCGAGAATCTTCAGGCTAATTGATAAATTAGTTAATGATATTAATGTTCGATTATCGGTCATTGTTGATTGACGAAGCACCCGTGCGGTTTCCATTCTTGGTTCCCTCGGCCCCCATCACCAAGGCTGGGCCGAACAAAACAACAACAATAAGTGGATATCGAACATGCCAAACCTTGCCCGGGCCGCCCTGACGGCGCGCCCTGTTTCATCGCTCGTTCATCTGCTGGCCTGTCTCGGGCTGAGCCTGGGGGCTCCCACCTTGCGGGCGGAGGGCTTCATCGACGACAGCCACGGTACCCTGACCCTGCGCAATTACTACATGGACCGCGACTACAAGGACGACGGCGCCAAGACCGCGGCCAGGGAGTGGGCTCAAGGTGTGTTCATGAACGTCGAGTCGGGGTTTACCCCAGGCACGGTTGGGTTCGGCCTCGACGTGAGGGGATTGCTGGGCATCAAGCTCGACTCGTCGCCGGACCGAAGCGGCACCGAACTGTTGCCGGTGTCGAGCAGCGATAAGCGCGCGGCGGATGAGTATTCGCGCCTGGGCGTGACCGGCAAGCTGCGTTTTGCGCAAACCACAGTGAAGACCGGCGATGTGTCGATCTTCCTGCCGTTTGCCTTTGCCAGCCCGTCGCGGCTGCTGCCGCAGACCTTTCGCGGGACGACCCTCAGTTCCAAGGACATCGACGGTTTGACGTTGAACACCGGTTATATCGATCGCATCGCCCGGCGCGATTCCACCGACTACCAAGCGATGAGCATCGCCTCGCCCAACCGTCGTTTCAACGGTGCGGCGACTTCTTCCCACATGGCGTACGTGGGCGGTGACTACCAGGTCAACAAAGACCTCAGCCTGCGGGCTTACCACGCCGAAGTGGCGGATTTGTATCAACAGAACACCCTGGCGTTGTTGCACAACCTGCCCTTGGGCGAAGGCGTCCTGACCACCGACCTGCGCAGTTTTTTCAGCGACGAAGACGGTGCGGCCAAGGCTGGAAAGGTGGATAACCGCAATGTCTCGGCGCTGGTCGGTTATCGCCTGGGCGGGCATCGCGTGAGCCTGGGCTACATGCATGCCAGTGGCGATACGGCCACGCCTTATGTGTCCGGCACCGAGCTGATGGGCTTGAGCGAAATGACCATGAGCTCGGACTTCCTCAATGCCAAGGAGCGCACCTGGCAGGCGATCCATGACTACGACTTTGCGGCCGTGGGCGTGCCGGGCCTGCGGAGTCGGCTGCGTTATGTGCGTGGCGATCACATCGAACTGGCGGCCCTCAATGCCGAGGATCGCAAGGAGCGCGAGTTCCAGATGGAGCTGGGGTACGTGATCCAGGGTGGCCCGCTGAAAAACGTCGGGCTGCTGGCACGCAAATCGATCTATCGCAACAACTTCCCGGGTACGGCGGCATTTCGCGACGAGAACCAGACCCGGTTCCTGGTGACGTACAGTGTGCCGATCTGGTGAGTTTCGAGGTGCCTGGCTAGCTCTTGTGGGAGCAAGGCTTGCCCGCGATGAACGCACTGCGGTTTTTCAGAAATCGAGGTGCCTTCGTCGCGAGCAAGCTTTGCTCCCACATAGCGGGAGCAAGCTCCCTCGCCACAGGGGAGCGGTGTCCTTTATTGGTAAACCTTCTTCAACAACCGCAGCAATTCCTCACGCTCAGCCCCTGACAGGGTCGCCGTGGAGTCGAGGTCGCTCTGCGCGGCGATTTGCTTGAGTTCCTTGAGCAACGTTTCGCCGGTCTTGCTCAGGAAAATCCCGTAGGAGCGTTTATCCGGCTTGCAGCGCACGCGCACGGCCAGGGCGCGGCTTTCCAGTTTGTTGAGCAGCGGCACCACTTGCGGCGGTTCGATCGTCAGGGCCTTGGCCAGGTCGGCCTGCATCAGGCCTGGATTCTGGTCGATGATCGCCAGGGCCGAAAACTGGGCAGGGCGCAGATCGTGGACGGCAAGCCGGCCAATCAGGTTCTGGAACAGTTTCAACTGGGCGCGGCGCAGGGCGTAACCGATCAGGTCGTCCAGCGCGGAATCCAACGGCGCTTGCGCGTCGGTACCAGCGGCCAGGGGCTCGGCGGGTTCGGCAAGCTTGGAAGACTTGGCCATCGAAGTGAACTTCCTCAAGGTAAGTGGTTAACAAGGCTATCCAGTTTGCCGGGGTTGCGACGCCCTGGCTATGGGGTCGCGCATATTCGAGATTTGTAACCCTCGATCCAGGCCCGGAAAAATACAGATAAATCGATTAATGGTTAATTGACATAACTAATTTTCCGGTTTAGTTTTTGATCATCTTCAGCCAAGAACAAGAGAGCACGCATCATGAGCAATTACGAAGGTCGCTGGAAAACGGTCAAGGTCGAAATCGAGGAGGGCATCGCCTGGGTCATCCTCAATCGCCCGGAAAAACGCAACGCCATGAGCCCGACCCTCAACCGCGAGATGATCGACGTGCTCGAGACCTTGGAGCAGGATCCGGCCGCTGGCGTATTGGTGCTGACCGGGGCCGGTGATGCCTGGACCGCTGGCATGGACCTCAAGGAATATTTCCGCGAAGTGGATGCCGGGCCGGAAATCCTCCAGGAAAAAATCCGTCGTGAAGCCTCGCAATGGCAGTGGAAGCTGCTGCGCATGTACGCCAAGCCAACCATCGCCATGGTCAACGGCTGGTGCTTTGGTGGCGGTTTCAGCCCGCTGGTGGCGTGCGACCTGGCGATCTGCGCCGACGAAGCGACCTTCGGGCTCTCGGAAATCAACTGGGGCATCCCGCCGGGTAACCTGGTCAGCAAGGCCATGGCCGATACCGTGGGCCATCGCCAATCGCTGTACTACATCATGACCGGCAAGACCTTCGGTGGGCAGAAAGCCGCCGAGATGGGCCTGGTCAACGAAAGCGTGCCCCTGGCGCAGCTGCGTGAAGTCACTGTGGAGCTGGCGCGCAACCTGCTGGAGAAGAATCCGGTGGTGCTGCGAGCCGCCAAGCATGGTTTCAAGCGCTGCCGCGAGCTGACCTGGGAGCAGAACGAGGATTACCTGTACGCCAAGCTCGACCAGTCGCGCCTGCTCGATACCGAAGGCGGCCGCGAGCAGGGCATGAAGCAGTTCCTGGACGACAAGAGCATCAAGCCTGGCTTGCAAACCTATAAGCGCTGAAACGACAGGCGAATGGCAGGCCGCATCCCGCTGTTCGCTGCGTCGCCCTGGCGCTACTGTTACACCGCTGCGATGTATTCCCGATAAAGACAATAAAGAGGAATCACCATGCTGGACGTGCCCCTGTTGATTGGCGGCCAGTCGTGCCCGGCCCGTGACGGCCGGACCTTCGAACGCTGCAACCCGGTGACCGGTGAGGTGGTGTCTCGCGTGGCCGCCGCCACCCTGGAAGATGCCGACGCCGCCGTGGCCGCAGCCCAAGCGGCGTTTCCCGCCTGGGCCGCGCTGGCACCCAACGAGCGCCGGACGCGACTGTTGCGTGCCGCCGAGCAGTTGCAGGCCCGCAGCAGTGAATTCGTCGCTGCTGCCGGCGAGACCGGTGCCATGGCCAATTGGTACGGTTTCAACGTGCACCTGGCGGCGAACATGCTGCGCGAAGCCGCTTCCATGACCACCCAGATCAACGGCGAAATCATTCCTTCGGACGTGCCTGGCAGTTTCGCCATGGCCCTGCGTCAGCCTTGCGGCGTGGTACTGGGCATCGCCCCCTGGAATGCCCCGGTGATTCTCGCCACCCGCGCCATCGCCATGCCCCTGGCCTGCGGTAACACCGTGGTGCTCAAGGCTTCTGAAATAAGCCCGGCGGTGCACCGGCTGATCGGCCAGGTGTTGCAAGACGCCGGGCTGGGTGACGGTGTGGTCAACGTGATCTGTAACGCACCTGCCGATGCGCCGGCCATCGTCGAGCGGTTGATCGCCAACCCGGCGGTGCGCCGGGTCAATTTCACCGGTTCGACCCACGTCGGGCGCATCGTCGGCGAACTGTCGGCGCGCCACCTCAAACCTGCGTTGCTGGAGCTCGGTGGCAAGGCGCCGCTGCTGGTGCTGGACGATGCTGATCTGGACGCCGCGGTGCAAGCAGCGGCCTTCGGCGCCTACTTCAACCAGGGCCAGATCTGCATGTCCACCGAGCGATTGATCGTCGATGCCCGTGTGGCGGATGAGTTCATCGCCCGCTTGACCGCCAAGATCGCCACCCTGCGCGCCGGCGATCCGACGGCCGCTGATTCGGTGTTGGGCTCGTTGGTCGACGTCAGTGCCGGCCAACGCATCAAGGGGCTGATCGACGATGCCCTGGCCAAAGGCGCAACGCTGGTCACGGGTGGACAGTTGGAAGGCAGCATCCTGCAACCGACCTTGCTCGACGGTGTCACTGCGCAGATGCGCCTGTACCGCGAAGAGTCCTTCGGGCCGGTGGCCGTGCTGCTGCGCGGTGACGGCGATGAAGAACTGCTGCGCCTGGCCAACGATTCCGAGTTCGGCCTGTCGGCTGCCATCTTCAGTCGCGACACGAGTCGTGCTCTAGCCTTGGCCCAGCGGGTCGAGTCGGGCATTTGCCACATCAACGGGCCGACCGTGCACGACGAGGCGCAGATGCCCTTCGGTGGGGTCAAGTCCAGTGGTTACGGCAGCTTTGGCGGCAAGGCGTCCATCGAGCATTTCACCCAGTTGCGTTGGGTGACCCTGCAGAACGGTCCCCGGCATTACCCGATCTGAAACCCGTCGCATTGCGGGCGGTCGAGTCTTGAAGGCCGTCGCCCCGATGCAGGCCAGAATAACAATGACAAGGCCGCAGCCTAGTGCTGCCACGCTCCGCTCGCATCGCGACCCGAGTGTGCCTTGGTGGAGGAAATGTACGTGAGTTCCGAGTCCAGATCGTCCTCCCGACCCGAGGCCGGGCGGTATCGCCAGGTGTCGATTGGTCATCCTGCCGTCGAAGTCCGGGAAGAGCGTGGCATCTTGCACATGCGCTCCCTGGAACCCCTGGCCCCGCTGCCGGCGCGGTTGCTCGATCGCCTGGTGCACTGGGCCGAGGTGCGCCCAGAGCAGACGTTCATCGCGGCCCGTGAAGCCGGCGGTGACTGGCGTCGAGTCAGTTATGCGCAAATGCTCGACAGTGTCCGGGCCATCGCCCAAAGCCTGCTCGGTTACGGTTTGTCGGCTGAAAAACCCTTGGCGCTGCTCTCCGGCAACGACATCGAGCACCTGCAAATGGCCCTCGGCGCGATGTACGCCGGCATTCCTTATTGCCCGGTGTCGCCGGCCTATTCATTGCTGTCCCAGGATTTCGCCAAGCTGCGCCACGTCTGCGATCTGTTGCAGCCGGGGCTGGTGTTTGTCAGTGAAGCCGCACCGTTCGAGCGGGCGATCACCGCCGTATTGCCAGCGGACGTGCCCTTGATCACGGTGCATGGCGAGATGGCCGGTCGGCCCAGGACAAGCTTCGCCAGCCTGCTGGCCCAACCCGGCGGCGTCGAGGCCGAGCAGGCGTTCGCCGCCACCGGTCCGGACAGCATCGCCAAGTTCCTGTTTACCTCAGGCTCCACCAAGCTGCCCAAGGCGGTGATCACCACCCAGCGCATGCTTTGCGCCAATCAGCAGATGCTGTTGCAGACCTTTCCGGTGTTCGGCGAGGTGCCGCCGGTGCTGGTGGACTGGCTGCCGTGGAACCACACGTTCGGCGGTAGCCACAACGTCGGCATCGTGCTGTACAACGGCGGCACGTTCTACCTGGACGACGGTAAACCCACTGCCCAGGGCTTCGCCGAAACCTTGCGCAACCTCAAGGAAATTTCGCCGACCGCTTACCTGACCGTGCCCAAGGGCTGGGAGGAACTGGTCAACGCCCTGGAGCGGGATGGGGAGTTGCGCGAGCGCTTTTTCAAGCGCATCAGCCTGTTCTTCTTCGCCGCGGCGGGCCTTTCCCAAAGCACCTGGGACCGGCTCGACAAGGTCGCCGAGCAGCATTGCGGCGAACGTATCCGCATGATGGCGGGCCTGGGCATGACCGAGGCGGCGCCGTCCTGCACCTTCACCACCGGGCCGTTGTCCATGGCCGGCTACATCGGCCTTCCAGCGCCTGGCTGCGAGGTGCGCCTGGTGCCGGTGGACGGCAAGTTCGAAGGGCGTTTTCGCGGTCCGCACATCATGCCCGGCTACTGGCGCTCGCCGCAGCAAACGGCCGAGGTATTCGACGAGGACGGTTTCTACTGTTCGGGGGATGCGATCAAGCTGGCCGATGCCGGCCATCCGCAACTGGGGCTGATGTTCGATGGGCGGATTGCCGAGGATTTCAAATTGTCTTCCGGTGTCTTCGTCAGCGTCGGGCCGTTGCGCAACCGGGCGGTGCTGGAGGGCACGCCTTACGTGCAGGACCTGGTGATCACCGCACCGGATCGCGAGTGCCTGGGGGCGCTGGTGTTCCCACGGCTTGCTGAATGCCGGCGCCTGTCAGGCCTGGGCGCGGACGCCAGTGACGCCCAGGTCCTCGCCAGCCCGTCGGTACGTCAATGGTTCGCCGACTGGCTGCAACGCCTGAATCGCGAAGCCAGCGGCAACGCCAGTCGCGTGGAGTGGATCGCCTTGCTCGATGAGCCAGCCTCCATCGACCGCGGTGAAATCACCGACAAGGGCTCGATCAACCAACGGGCGGTGTTGCAGTGGCGGGCGGGGAAGGTCGAGGCGCTGTATCGCGGGGAGGATGCGTCGATCCTGCGGGCGGGGACGTTGGGCTAAGCACAAAGCCATGTGGGAGCGGGCTTGCTCGCGAAGACGGTCTATCAGTCAAGGATAATGTCGACTGACACACCGCCTTCGCGAGCAAGCCCGCTCCCACAGTGGATTTGTGGTGTAGGCAATATTTGTGTGCGCCACCGGCCCCTATGGGAGTCGGGCTTGCCCGCGCACAGGTCGTGATGTTTAACGCCGCCCCAGCAGCAAGCCCACCACCAGCCCGAAACCGGCGGAAATCGCCACGGTCTGCCAAGGGTGGCCGCCAATATAGACCTCAGTGGCATCGACCATCGGACGGGTACGTTCCCGTGCGCTGGCGACCGAATCAAGCGCTTGCTGCAGTTTCTGGGAGATCTGGCCGCGCAGGTCGTCAGCTTCTTCACCCACCAGCGAGGCACTGCTTTTGAGCAGTTTCTCCGATTCCTCGATCAACGCCTTCAGTTCGCTGAAGGCTTGATCCTTGATTTGCTCTCCATTCGCTTGCACGGTGCTTTTACGGGCCATTGAAGTGCTCCTTGTTGATGATGGCATTGATCAATGGAGTGCTGCGCTTGTGCAAAAGTTGCAACGTTTGGCCTTGTCGGCGCAGCCCATCACAAATCGTGGTTAAGACGTTTCCCTGCAAGGTGTAAGATGGCGCCTATTTACGCAACAGGTAATTCCCATGAGCTTCAATCTGGCTGACAAGCCCCTGGCCGAGCGCGCCGCGCTGGAAGACGAGAAATCCCGACTTTTTGAACTGTGGCAAAACAACCTGGGCAAAGCCAAGGGCGATGCTGCCCGCTTGTTCGGCGAGCGCTCCAAACGCAAGGGCAAGTGGGCCGAGTGGGTGCGTGCCGAACTGGACGGCATGTCGCCGCCGGAGTACGCCAACATGGTGCGCAGTGAAGTCAATCGACTGATGGCCGCCAACAAGTAAACCTCAGGCAAACGTCGCGGTAATGGCCTCGCGCACCTTGAGCATTGCCGGATCCATTTGCGTGTGGGTACGCCAGCCCAGTTCGATGGGGTAGCGGGGCAAGGCCAGGGGGCAGGGCAGCAAGGCCAGGCCGCTGAGGTCGGCGATGGCCCGGGCGGCATGGGCCGGGATGGTCGCCACGGCCTGACTGCCCTTGAGCAGGAACGGCAGTGCGGCAAAGTGGGTGGTCGAGGCGCAGACTCGTCGAGTCAGGCCAAGCCCGGCCAGCCCTTCATCGGTGATGCCGATGAAGCCCCCCGAAGACACCAGCAGATGCTCGCGGGCCACGAACGCCTCCAGGCTGAGGGATTGTTGGCCCTGCATCAGGCTCGCCGGGTCCAGGAGGCAGGCGTAATCGCCTTCGCCCAACACCTGGCGGCTGAGCAACCGCTGGGCGAAACCGCCCGCCGTGATCGCCAGATCAAGGTCGCGCTCCATCAGGGCCCGGCCGACGATCTGGCTGTGGGTCTGGCGGAAAATCAAGCGCAGGCCAGGTGCGCGTCGGGCCACTTCGTCTATCAGGCGACGCCCATGGGCAATCTCGAAATCGTCCGACAGGCCAACGATGACCGAACGGCCTTCGTAATGGCTGGCACCCGGGTCGACCATCGCCAGGCTCTGGCGACATTTATCCAGTGCTTCACTGATCACCGGCTTCAGTTGATTGGCCCGCAACGTTGGCGCCAGGCCCCGGCCCGTGCGCACGAATAATTGATCGTCATACACCGCGCGAAGCCTGCGCAGCGCCGCGCTGATGGCTGACTGGGTCACACCTAGGCGCACGGCGGCGCGGCTGGCGCTGGATTCGTCATGCAGGGCTTCGAAGGTCTTGAGCAGATTGAGGTCGATGTCGGCGATATTCATAAGGCTCATATCATTTAGCAGCATTCTGGGCTTTATTCATGATCGGCCGCGGCTTGAGAATCAGCAACACCTGATGATCAAGGAGTTGAAAAACCATGCCCAAATCCATTGTGGCTGCCCTGCAGATCGGCTCGTTGCCCGGCGGCAAGGGCGAGACCCTGGCACAGATCCTTTCCTACGAAGAGGCCATTCGCGAGGCTGGCGCGCGCCTGGTGGTGATGCCTGAAGCGCTGTTGGGTGGCTATCCCAAGGGCGAGGGGTTCGGGACGCAACTGGGTTACCGGTTGCCGGAGGGGCGCGAGGCGTTTGCCCGCTATTTTGCCAATGCCATTGACGTGCCCGGCGTTGAAACCGACGCGCTGGCCGGGCTGTCGGCGCGTACGGGGGCGAGCCTGGTGCTGGGCGTCATCGAGCGTGTCGGCAGCACCCTGTACTGCACCGCGCTGTATTTCGAACCCGATGCGGGCCTGGTGGCCCGGCACCGCAAGTTGATGCCCACTGGCACCGAGCGGCTGATCTGGGGCAAGGGCGATGGGTCGACCTTGCCCGTGATCGACAGCCAGGTCGGCCGGGTCGGCGCGGCGGTGTGCTGGGAAAACATGATGCCGCTGCTGCGCACCGCGATGTACGCCAAAGGAGTGGAAGTCTGGTGTGCGCCAACGGTGGATGAGCGGGAGATGTGGCAGGTGACCATGCGCCATATCGCCCACGAAGGTCGTTGTTTTGTGGTCAGTGCCTGCCAGGTCCAGGCCTCGCCGCAGGCCCTGGGCATCAAGGTCGCACACTGGCCGGCCGAGCGGCCGTTGATTGCTGGCGGCAGTGTGATTGTCGGCCCGATGGGCGACGTGCTGGCCGGGCCGCTGAAAGACACCGCCGGATTACTGACCGCTGAAATCGACACCGATGAGCTGGTGCGGGCGCGCTACGACTATGACGTGGTCGGGCATTACGCCAGGCCGGACGTGTTCGAGTTGGTGGTGGACGAGCGCGCCAAGCCCGGCGTGCGCTTCACCGCCTGATCACCAGTTGGCGGCGGAGCCCGGCAGGTCCAGGGTTCCGCGGTCGACGAAGCGTAGGGTGCCGAACACGCCGCCGGCGAGCTTGCCCTTGAGCACGTAGGGCAAGTTATCCAGGCTTTGGGTCTGGCTCAGACCCAGGGTCTGGCGCAACACGGAAAACGCCGAAATGCTCACCGGCACGCTCAGGATCGCTTCGGAAAAGCGCGGGATCGAACCACTCTGGTCACTGACCCCCGTCGCCAGCGTACGGCCGTTGACCTCCAGGTCCAGCGCCACGCCGTTGTAGTCGATGGCGGTTTCGTTGGGGTTCTGCACGCGCAGTTTCACGGCGAAACGCACCTCCAGGCCCTGGTTGGGCAATGGCTCGATGCCGACCACGTTGATGTTCAGCGGGTCACGGTGCGGGAAGAGGGCGCAGGCGCTCAGGTTGAGCAGCATCAGGAAAACGGAAAGGCCGAGGATTCTGTGCATGGATAGACTCTCGAGGAAGGGAAAAACTCGGAAACGATTGAGTACGATAACCCACAGCGGCCCCATGACAACGGCAAACCACCCTGTGGGAGCAAGGCTTGCCCGCGATGAAGGCGATGCGGTCTTTCAGGGGCCGAGGTGTCTGTTTCGCGAGCAAGCTTTGCTCCCACAGCCTTGCGGGGCAGATTCCACCTTGCTCTGGATCCGAACAAGGTTCATGGCTCCTGACAGTTTCTGACACCAGCCTCTGCTAATCTGCGTCATCTTTTTCTTTGCGGACTGTCCATCGTGTCGCGTACCACTCGTCTGCTCACTTTGCTGCAAGTCCTGCGGGGCAAGCGTTGCCCGGTCACCGCTGCGACGTTGGCGGGCGAACTGAACGTCTCCGAGCGCACCTTGTACCGCGACATCGCCGAACTCACAGCCCTCGGTGCACCGATCCAGGGCGAGGCGGGCATAGGTTATGTCTTGCGCAGCGGCCTGTTCCTGCCGCCACTGATGTTCACCGCCGATGAAATCGAGGCCATTGTGCTGGGCTTGCGCTACGTCGATCAGCGCGCCGACGAGGTGCTGGGCAAGGCGGCGGCCGACGCGCTGGCGAAGGTCGCAGCGGTGCTGGCGCCCGATGTGCGAGACGCGTTGCGCAACCCCACGGTGTTGCCTGGCCCGCCGGGTTATGGTTATCCGCAGAACACCGTGGAACTGAATGTCTACCGCCAGGCCATTCGCGCCCAGGCCAAGCTGCACATCGACTACGCCGACGTGAACAAGACCCCGAGCCAGCGCTTGATCTGGCCGCTGGCCCTGGGCTTTTTCAATGAGGCGCGGGTGGTGGTGGCCTGGTGCGAATTGCGCAGCGCCTATCGAACTTTTCGCACCGACCGGATTGCCTCTGCCACCGAGCAGGGCGAGCGTTATCCGGGCCGACGCAGCGACTTGCTGCGCGACTGGTTTGCGCTGATGAAACTGGACGAAACCGGGCGTTTCACTCCTGACAAAAACTGACACAGCGCTGGTCTAGCATGGTGCCAGATCGATAAAACAAGGAGCCGTATCATGTCCAATCCCGTCTCTTCCCTGGCCCCGGCCATCGCTGGCTACATTGCGGCCGCCAATGCCCGTGACAGTTCGGCGGCGATGCGTTTCTTCGCCGAGGATGCCAACGTGTTCGATGAAGGCCAGCACCGTGTTGGCGCCCAGGCCATCGCCCAATGGATGGAAGACACTGCCCGACGCTTCCAGCCACGTGTGGAAGTCCTCAATGTGCAGCAACGCACTGGCAAGGTGCTGGTGCAAAACCTGATCTCCGGGACATTCCCCGGCAGCCCGCTGGAGTTGCGTTATACCTTCCGGCTCGATGAGCAGGGCAAGATCAGTCGGTTGGATATCTCGATTTAGCATTCTGCACCCAGGTCTTGTGGAAGCATGCCCTGTGGGAGCAAGGTTTGTGGGATCAAGGCCTGTGGGAGCAAGGCCTTGTGGGATCAAGGCCTTGTGGGATCAAGGCCTGTGGGAGCAAGGCTTGCCCGCGATGAACGATAACGCGGTTTGGCTGTTGGACCGCGGCGCAACTATCGCGGGCAAGCCTTGCTCCCACAGGGCATACTCCCCACCTTCGTTTTCCGGACCCGGGCCGTATGACCTTCGATTCCCCCCTGAGCGCCTGGCAGCATGCCATCGAACACCACGGCTTCGTCCAGGACGAGGCCCAGGAATTGGCCATCATGGCGTTGGAGCAATGCCACACGGCGTTGCACGAAGGGCGCAAGTCGATCCGGGGCGTTTACCTCTGGGGACCGGTGGGGCGTGGCAAGACCTGGCTGATGGACCGTTTTTACGAAAGCCTCAAGGTGCCGGCCCGTCGTCAACACTTCCATCATTTCATGGCGTGGGTGCATCAGCGTTCGTTCCAGCTCACCGGCACGCCGGATCCTTTGCAAGCCTTGGCCCGGGAGCTGAGCGCTGAAGTAAGGGTGCTGTGTTTCGACGAACTGTTCGTCAACGACATTGGCGACGCGATCATCCTCGGGCGCCTGTTCCAAGTGATGTTCGAACTGGGCATGGTGATGGTCAGCACCTCGAACCTGCCGCCGGAAGAACTCTATGCCAACGGCCACAACCGTGAGCGTTTCCTGCCGACTATCACCGCGATCAATCGATATATGCAGGTTGTGCCGGTGAACGGCTGGCAAGACCATCGCCAGCACCCAGGCCAGTTACAGCAGCGTTATTGGCTGCGCGATCCCGGGCAACCTGATCCGCTGGTCAATGTTTTCATCCAGTTGACCGCCGGGCAAACGTCGAACAGCGCGCCGATCGAGGTCGGTCATCGCCTGCTTGAACCGGTCCAGGCCAGCGACAGCGTGCTCTGGAGCCGTTACCCCGACCTGTGCGAACAGCCATTCTCGGCGTTGGATTTCATGGCGCTGTGCGACCGCTTCAGTGTCATCCTGCTCAGTGACGTGCCGTGCCTGAGCGCCGAACAGCGCGAAGGGCGCATTGCCCGTGGCACCGAGGACGGCGTCGAACGGGTCGCGGCGGGTGATCGCGAACTGCCGCAGCTGTCGATCCACGACGATGGCGTACGGCGCTTCATCGCCCTGGTCGACGAATGTTATGACCGCAAGGTGCCGCTGTGCCTTTCGGCCCAGGTGCCGATGGATGAGTTGTACACCGAGGGCTATCTGCAATTCCCGTTTCGCCGTACGCTCAGTCGCCTCCAGGAAATGCAAATGCAACGTTTTGGTCAGCAGGTCTGACCTGTATCCCGCCGACGGCGTCGAGTCGCCGGTACTACCGAAGTGAGATGGAAGGTCATGGAAGAAGCCAAGGACATTCTTGTTCTGCAAGCCAGCTACAGCAACCCGGTCCACGCCGAAGCAATCTGTCATGTGCTCAATGGCTATGCGCAGGACCCGATGGGAGGGGGGCATTCATTGCCGGCCGAGGTGCTGTTGCACCTGCCCGGGGAACTGGCCAAGCGCCCCCATGCTTTCAGCGTGCTGGCCTTCGTCAACGGCGAACCGGCGGGGTTGGTCAATTGCTTCGAAGGTTTTTCAACCTTTGCCTGCCGGCCCCTGGTGAACATCCATGACGTGGCGGTCATGCCGGCCTTTCGCGGTCTCGGGTTGAGCCAGAAGATGTTGCAGAAGGTCGAGGACATCGCCCGCCAGCGCGGTTGCTGCAAGATCACCCTGGAGGTGCTCGAGGGCAATGCCGCGGCCCAGGGCAGCTACGCCAAGTTCGGCTTTGCCGCCGGCATGTTCGACCCGGCCCACGGGCCTATGCAGTTCTGGATCAAGCCCCTGTAAAAGCGTGCATCTGGACGACTTCGGTTATTTCTGCACGACTTTAGTCAATGTCGACTTGGGCTGCATCAGGCTGAAGTCGATCAGGGCCTTGCGCGGGGCTTGATACGGGTTGCCGATGAGCAGCGGCCGGGCCTTGAAGTCATCGCTGACCAGGCTCTTGCTGTGGTCCAGCTCATCAAAGCTCAAGCCAGCCATGTCCGCCCAGGTGTGAATCAGGTGCGAGCTGCTGTAGGGCCGTGACAGGTCGCCGGCAAAGTTCCAGTCATGGCTTTCGCGCCATTTGGGTGACGCCCAGGCCATGAAGGGAATGGTGTACATCGGTGCGGTCGGCTTGCCTTCGTTGCGGCCCAGCGTGCCGTGGCCCTGCGAGTCGAACACGTCTTCACCATGGTCCGACAGGTACAACAGGAAACCGTTGGGGTCGGTCTTGGCGTAGTCCTTGATCAGGCTGGACACGACGAAATCGTTGTAAAGCACCGCGTTATCGTAGCTGTTGTAGGTCGGGACCTGATCATCACGCAGGTCCGCCGGTACGTTCTTGCGGTCGGTGAACTTGTTGAAGGTCGGCGGGTACCGATACTTGTAGCTCATGTGGGTCCCGAGCAGGTGCACCACGATCAGCTTGCGCGGGGCGCTGTCGGCCAGGGCCTTGTTGAACGGCTCGATCACGTCGCCATCATACTGCGCGGCATTCTGGTTGCGGTTGTTGTTCAGGTACACCTGTTCGTCGGCCTGTTGGGAAAAGGTCGTGAGCATGGTGTTGCGCTTGGTCATGGTCTGTTGGTTGGTGATCCAGAACGTCTTGTAGCCGGCCTGTTTCATCATGCTCACCAGCGACGGTGTGCTCAGGTACAGGTCCGGGTTCTGTTCGTCGGCGAACGTCAGCACCTGCTGCAGCGCTTCGATGGTGTAGGGGCGCGGGGTGATGACGTTGTCGAACACCGACAACTGGTCCTTGAGCTTGTCCAGCTCCGGTGTGGTTTCCCGCGGGTAACCGTAGAGGCTCATGCGCTGGCGGTTGGTGGACTCACCGATCACCAGCACCAGGGTGGCCGGTTGGTCGGCCATGGCATCCTTGAGGTTGCGCAGTGGCGCAATCTTGCTGGTGCTGTGGAGCATGCCTTGCATGTTCTCCAACTGTTCACCGTAGTGACGATAGGCCACCAGCATCTGCCACGGTACCGCCGGCTCGATGCGATCTTCGAACTCCTCCAGGCCGTAGGCGAAGCTGCCGGTGCGCAGGGTCTGCTTGATCAACGGGTAGCCGACCACGGCAAGCACGATGACGGCTGCCGCCACGATGGCCTGACCTCGGGGCAGGTACACCGGGCGCAGGCGGGTCCAGAGCCAATAGCCGACGGCGGTATGGGCCAGGAACGCCGCCACCATCCACCAAGCGAAATATTGTGTCAGATACTCGCCGGCTTCAGGCGCGTTCGATTCGAACATGATGAAGATGACGCTTTGGGAAAACTCTTGCTGATAAATGAAGAAGTAGCCCAGGCTAGCCATGGAGCAGGCCCACAGCACCACGCCGATTAATGCGGCAAGCAAGCGTGTACGGGCGGGGAAGAGCAGCAGGGGTGCCAGCCATATCGCGCTCATCACGAATGCTTGGCGAAAGCCGGTGAAACCGGAGGTGTCGCTCAGCAAAATGAGCAGTTGGGTGATGCCCGAGAAATACCAGAAGAACAGAAACAGCCAGCCGAATCCGGCCCAGTCGAAACCTTTCGCTGTCGTTTTGCTGCGTTTGAACAAGCTCATCAAGCGCTCCAGCCCTTATCGACGAAGCTGTCGGCACCTGATTGGTGACCGCAGGCATACGCCAAGCAACCCTAAAGGCGCGGAGTATTGCGAGCCGGTTGTGAAAAAATAATGAGTTTTTCGGTTACAAAACGCAGGGAAGGTGATGAGCCGGTAGCACGACAGGCAAAGAAGCGCCCCACGCTGTGGCGAGGGAGCTTGCACCCGCTGGCCTTTGCCTGCAGGTGCTGTGTAGGAACTGTGTAGGAGCTGTCGAGTGCAACGAGGCTGCGATCTTGCCCCAGACAGTTAAGTCTCAAGCGAAAGATCAAGATCAAAAGATCGCAGGCTTCGCCAGCTCCTACCCTCTGGGGCGGTTACCGAGCCAGGGACTGGCTTTGGTGGGGCAGCTGTGCGTGTTGCAACTGCATGCGCAGCTGCATCACTTCATCAAGCAGTAGATCGCGTTCTTCCTTGAGTAGGCGCAATTCATCGCGACGAATGGTCACATAAAGGGTTTGGGGAGGACGTGCGGTAACGACAGGGCCCATTGCTCACCTCGCAAATGGCGTACATCAACTATAGAGATGTCGCCAGTATTTGGTCGACACCTCTACTATCGGCGCCGATTCTGATTTCTTTTGCTTGTGATTGGAACTTTTTTATTTTTCATGGTCGCTGTGGCTTCGGCCGGATCTTGAGCTTTATCCCTTGTGATCGCTCGAATTACCCGGAAACTATGCAGCAATGCTCTGGACTAACCTCCACGTGTCTTACGAGCTAAATCTTTGACTTACCTTTATTTGTAGTAGGGAGCATCAGCACATGCAACTCGGGATCATTGGACTGGGCCGCATGGGCGGCAATATTGCGCGGCGCCTGATGCTCAATGGGCACACCACCGTCGTCTATGACCGCAATGCCGCTTTTGTCGAAAACCTGCACCAGGAAGGCGCGATGGGCGTCGCGGACCTCTCGGCACTGGTCGCCGGCCTGGAAAAACCACGGGCGGTCTGGGTCATGCTGCCGGCCGGCGCACCCACCGAAGACACCATCAACGCCCTCAGCGAACTGCTTGAGCCGGGTGATGTGATCATTGACGGCGGTAACACGTATTACAAGGACGACATCCGTCGCGCCCAGGCCTTGTCGGAAAAAGGCCTGAGCTACATCGACGTCGGCACCTCCGGTGGCGTTTGGGGCCTGGAGCGCGGCTACTGCATGATGATTGGCGGTGAGGCCGACGTGGTGAAGCGCCTGGACCCGCTGTTCGACAGCCTGGCGCCGGGCATGGGCGACATCCCGCGCACCCGTGATCGCAAATCCGACGATGACCGCGCCGAACGTGGCTACATCCACGCGGGCCCGGCCGGTTCGGGGCATTTCGTGAAGATGATCCACAACGGCATCGAATACGGAATGATGCAGGCCTTCGCCGAGGGTTTTGACATCCTCAAGACCAAATCCAGCGAAAGCCTGCCGGCTGAGCAGCGTTTCGACCTGAACGTCGCCGATATCGCCGAAGTCTGGCGTCGCGGCAGCGTGGTGTCGTCCTGGTTGCTGGACTTGACCGCCGACGCGTTGGCCAGCGACCCGAAACTGGACGGTTTTTCCGGCGAAGTCGCCGACAGCGGAGAAGGCCGCTGGACCATCGAGGCCGCCATTGAGCAAGCGGTGCCGGTTCCGGTTCTGTCCAGTTCGCTGTTCGCCCGTTTCCGCTCGCGCCAGCAAAGCACGTACGGTGACAAAATGCTTTCGGCCATGCGCTTCGGCTTTGGCGGCCACGTGGAGACGCCGAAAAAATGACCTCGATCGCCAGCAAATCCAAGGCAGAACCCGCGCCGCCGACCACGTTGTTTCTGTTCGGCGCCCATGGCGATCTGGTCAAGCGTCTGCTGATGCCGGCGCTTTACCACCTCAGTCGCGACGGTCTGCTGGGCGATGGGCTGCGCATCATCGGGGTTGACCACAACGCCATCAGCGATGTGGATTTTGCCAAGAAACTCGAGGATTTCATCCGTAACGAAGCGGCGAGCAAGGGCGGTGATGCCAACCGCGCGCTCGACCCAGTGCTGTGGGCCAAGCTGGCCCGGGGCATCAGCTACGTCCAGGGTGATTTCCTCGATGAGAGCACCTACCAGGCGCTGGCGGCGAAAATCGCGGCCAGCGGCACCGGCAATGCGATTTTCTACCTGGCGACCGCGCCGCGCTTTTTCAGTGAAGTGGTCAGCCGCCTCGGTGCGGCCGGGCTGCTTCAGGAGCAGGAGGGCGCCTTCCGGCGGGTGGTGATCGAAAAGCCGTTCGGCTCCGACCTGCATACCGCCGAAGCGCTGAACGCCTGCCTGCTCAAGGTCATGAGCGAGAAACAGATCTATCGCATCGACCATTACCTGGGCAAGGAAACGGTGCAGAACATTCTGGTCAGCCGTTTCTCCAACAGCCTGTTCGAGGCATTTTGGAACAACCACTACATCGACCACGTACAAATCACCGCCGCCGAAACCGTCGGCGTGGAAACCCGTGGCAGTTTTTATGAGCACACCGGCGCCCTGCGAGACATGGTGCCCAATCATCTTTTCCAACTGCTGGCGATGGTGGCCATGGAGCCGCCAGCGGCGTTTGGTGCTGACGCCGTGCGTGGGGAAAAGGCCAAGGTTGTCGGGGCGATCCGGCCCTGGTCGGTGGAGCAGGCCCGGGCCAACTCGGTCCGTGGCCAGTACACTGCCGGTGAAGTCGGCGGCAAGGCGGTAAACGGTTATCGCCAGGAGGCCAACGTAGCGCCCGACAGCAGCACCGAGACCTACGTCGCCCTCAAGGTCATGATCGACAACTGGCGCTGGGTCGGCGTGCCGTTTTACCTGCGCACCGGCAAGCGCATGAGCGTGCGGGACACGGAGATCGTCATCTGCTTCAAGCCAGCGCCTTACGCGCAGTTTCGCGACACCGAAGTCGACGAACTGCAACCTACGTACTTGAGAATCCAGATTCAGCCCAATGAAGGCATGTGGTTCGACCTGCTGGCCAAGCGGCCGGGGCCGGCACTCGACATGGCCAATATCGAATTGGGCTTTGCCTACAAGGACTTCTTCGAAATGCAGCCGTCTACAGGTTACGAAACCCTGATCTACGATTGCCTCACCGGTGACCAGACGCTGTTCCAGCGTGCCGACAACATTGAAAACGGCTGGCGCGCCGTGCAGCCGTTCCTCGATGCCTGGCAGCAGGACGCGGCACTCCAGTCCTACAAGGCCGGCGAAGATGGCCCGGCGGCCGCCGAGGACTTGCTGACCCGCGACAATCGCGTCTGGCATGGCCTCGGATGAGTGATCTGCTGAAACACCCCATCCGGTTTTTACTCAGCGACATGGACGGCACCTTGCTGCTGCCTGATCACAGTCTCAACCAGCGCACCATTGAAGCGGTTCGCTCATTGCGTGAGGCCGGTGTGTTGTTCAGCCTCGCCACCGGGCGACCGCCGCGGGCCATGTTGCAGCAGATCGAGGCCTTGGGCGTCGACCTGCCCACGGCGGCGTTCAATGGCGGCACGCTGGTTCATCCCGATGGCAGCTTTCTTGCCGTCCATTACCTGCCCCCCGAGGCCGCTCTGACCACGCTGGCCCTGTATGCCGATCAACCCGGCATCGAAGTCTGGGTATTTGCCGATGGCGACTGGCTGGTGCGCGACGCCAACGGTCCGATGGTACCGGTGGAGACGCGTGGCCTGGGCTACCCACCCGTAGAGGTCGAAAGCTTCGAGCCGTATCTGGAGCGGATCGACAAGATCGTCGCCACCAGCGCCAACACCGACCTGCTGGTGGAACTGGAGGCGCGGCTGCATCCGCTGCTCAAGGGCCAGGCCCAGGTGTCGCGTTCGCAACCGATCTACCTGGACGTGACGGCGATGAAGGCCAACAAAGGGGAAGCACTGTCGACCCTGGCAGCCTTCCTTGATGTGCCACTGGAACAGACGGCGGCCATGGGCGACGGTGGCAACGACCCGGCGATGTTCCACCGCGCGGGGTTGTCGATTGCCATGGGGCAGGCGGAGGAGGCGATCCGGCGTCAAGCGGATGTCGTGACCGCCGCCGTTATCGATGACGGTGCGGCGCTGGCGATCGAACGGTACATCTTGCCGCGATAGGATGCCCCGGCTTTTGTGGCAGGGGAATTTATTCCTACTGTGGGAGCAAAGCTTGCTCGCGAAACAGGCGCCTCGGTTCCTGATAGACCGCATCGCCTTCATCGCGGGCAAGCCTTGCTCCCACAGAGGGATCCCCTTGCCATCGATGTTCCAATATTTCTACAACCAGTAAGTCACCGCATACCAGCCCAAGCCACCCATTACCACGGTGTAGGGCAGCGCCATCCAGACCATCCGGCCATAGGACAGGCGAATCAGCGGGGCAATCGCCGAGGTCAGCAGAAACAGGAAGGCGGCCTGGCCGTTGGGTGTGGCGACGCTCGGCAGGTTGGTGCCGGTGTTGATGGCCACCGCCAGGGTCTCGAACTGTTCGCGGCTCATGTGGCCGTTGACGAAGGCCTGTTTGACCTCGGTAATGTAGATGGTCGCCACGAACACGTTGTCGCTGATGGCCGAGAGCAGGCCATTGGCAATGAACAGCATGCCCGGCTGCTGGTCGGCGGGCAGGGCCAGGACCCACTGGATCAGCGGTGTGAACAACTGCTGGTCGTGGATGACCGCCACTACCGCAAAGAACACCACCAACAGCGCCGTGAACGGCATGGCGTCCTTGAACGCATTGCCCAGCCGGTGCTCGTCGGTGATGCCGGTGAAGGCGGTAATCAACACGATGACCATCAGGCCGATCAGGCCGACTTCGGCAATGTGTAACGCCAGGCCCACGATCAGAATCAGCGCGGCGATACCCTGAACGATCAGCGCCGCTCGTTGCCGTGCGGTGCGTTCGCGATTGTCCTGCTCGGCGTAGTCGGCCAGCACGGCACGCACGTTGTCTGGCAACAACGTGCCGTAACCGAACCAACGCAGCTTTTCCAGCACCACGCAGGTCGCTAGCCCGGCTACCAGCACCGGCAGCGACACCGGCGCGACTTTCAGGAAGAAGTCGGCGAAATGCCAGCCCATTTCATGGCCGATCAGCAGGTTCTGTGGTTCACCGACCAAGGTGCAGACGCCGCCCAGCGCCGTGCCCACGGCGCCATGCATCAGCAGGCTGCGCAGAAAGGCCCGGAACTGGTCCAGGTCGGCATGATGCAGCGTCGGCAGGTCATGGTCTTCATCGATGCTGCTGTCCTGGCGCGGATCGTTGCCCGACGCCACGCGGTGGTACACCGAATAAAAGCCCACCGCGGCGCTGATGATCACTGCCGTGACGGTCAAGGCATCGAGAAAGGCCGACAGAAACGCCGAGAGAAAGCAGAACATCAAGGACAGCATCGCCTTGGAACGCACACCCAAAAGCAGGCGCGAGAACAGGAACAACAGCAGATCCTTCATGAAGTAGATCCCGGCCACCATGAACATCAGCAGCAGGATGACCGGGAAGTTATGCAGCAGCTCGTCGTACAGCGCCTTGGGGGTGGTCATGCCCAGCACCAGGGCCTCGACCAGCAGCAACCCACCAGGCATCAATGGGTAGCATTTAAGGGCCATGGCGAGGGTGAAGATGAACTCCAGCACCAGCATCCAGCCTGCGACGACCGGGCCCAGGGTCCACAGCACCACGGCATTGAGGATCAGGAAGGTGATGATGCACGCCTTGTACCAGCGCGGTGAGTGGCCAAGAAAGTTGTGCGCGAACGCTTGAGCCATTGGGCCGGACATCGGCTGCTCCTTTTAGTTAGAAGCGCGCAAGTTGCCGTAAGAAATGAGGAATATCAAGCGTAAGAATAAATACCGTTCACCTGCGACAATTCGACTCAGGCCCAATATCGCGCAACCACCGCTCGATAATGACCGTGGAGCGAATAGCCGCCCACCAGGATTCTGCCGTCAGTCTGCACAGCCAGGGCGGTGGCGGTGTCCAGGCTGTAGCCGAGTCGCGTGCGAACCCAGCCTTTGCCCTGGCCGAAATCCGGGTCGAGGCTGGCATCTGGCAGATGTCGGGCAAGCACGAAGTCGGCCTCGATACCGCCGATGGTGGCGCCAGCGGTCAGCAGTTTTCCGTCCGCTTGAAGCTGGGCGGCGGTCCACTGACTGGCGTTGCGCCCGATCGCCATGAGCTGGCACTGGCCCTGATTGCAATGACGGTCCGGCTTGCCGTCGGGGCGCACTTTCAGGGACAGGCTATGCATCGGATCACGGCTGCTGCCGAACGCCTGCAGATCACCGTTCGTGTCCTGGACGATCTGGCTGACCATCACGCTGTGACCCTGCGCCAGGATCGACAGAAAGCCGTTTTCACCGAAGCTGTCATCGAGCTTGCCGCTGCTGTCATAGCGGGCAATCAAGCCATGCTGGGGCAAGTCGATGGCGCCGCCGACGACAATTTGGCCGTCAGCCTGGAGCGCCAGGCAGCCGAGCCAGGTATTTTTCAACAAGCGTCGGACCATCACGAAACCGCGACCGTTGAATGAGGTATCCAATGCCCCGCACGGCAAGAGCCGGATCAGTACGCCGACATGGTCGGACAATTGATAGTGATGGTTGGCGAGCACAAGGATCCGGCCATCGGCCTGCACTTGCATGTCGCAAGCCTCAAGTCCCGGCACACCGGGCGGCAGCCAGGGATCGCGCAGGCCTTGGGAGAGATTGCCGCAAAGCCTGATGATGTGCCGGCCGGCGTTGCCGAAGCTTTGAACGGCGCGGCCTTGCTGATCGAACAGCGCCAGGGCGGGAAAGGTATGGTCGTTGTTTTCGTAGTGCAGGCCGGACAACAGGATATGCCCGTCGGGCAACGCGATCACCTTGCCTGCCGTCGCGTCGAAACCGTTTTCAAATGCGCCGATCACGCAGCCGCGAGTGCCGAAATCCGGGTCGGTTAAGCCGTCATGGTTGAGTCTTGCCAGCCCGAACCGGCTGCCGTGGGCGGTCTCGATCCTGGCCGCCACCAGGATTCTTCCTGCGTGGTCGAGGGTCAATCCAGTGGTCAGGCTCGAGGTGCTGTCTTCGAAATGAATCCAGGCTTTGCCGTTGGCGGCAAAGCCTGAGTCAAGCTGCCCGGCGTGGGCCATGGTCCGGGGGAGCACAAATGCGAACTGATCGAGCATGCCTGCCTCTCCTTGCGTGTCGAAAGGCCCGGAAGGGCGACGACTGCATGAGGGCAACATTCAATCCCTGAATGTGACAATGCACAACTGTCAGGTTCTGCAGATACAGCAGCGATTCGTGCCATAACAATGGCTTTACAATCCAGAGCCAAGCCTGCAATCGATAACAGGCTTTACCGGTGGTTATTCAGGCATCGACCACGATTGCAATGTGTAACCTTCCTGGCTCAGTTCGGCACGGGCCTGTTTCAACAGGTCGGCCAGTTGGACCGGGTCGGTATAGGCGCTGCTTGGAATCTGGGTGCGGCCAATATGGGTATTGGTGCGGTCGACGACGGTCAGGCTAAGTTCACCGTTACCGTCTTGTGGAGCCCAGGCCACGCAGTGGAAAGGACGGAATGCGCGGTCGGCAATCAAAAGAGCTTCGTTGATACGGAGCGGGGCGTTCATGGCGTTTTCTCTTAAGTGTGCCCAAACAAATGATGTGCCGTCGGTTGGGCGTACCGTGCGGCTGGTTACTTGTACTGATGTCCCGAACCCGCAGGCGGGTCACACATTATTTAAATAAATTTCGATTTTCTTTCAGACCAGGCTTTTTGACTTTTGTTTGAAAGCGCCATGAAAGAAAAACGCCTGTGACAACTAACGAAACGCTCTCTTATAACCAGTTTGACGTGGTCTCGATAATCAATTGATACAAGGGCGCGTCAACTTCTTGCTACTGTTACATGCAGGTTTGCCAAACGATTGTTTCTACTCATATTTCTTTATTTTGGCGCCAAGGATCAGTCATGATCGAAGCCAGTACGTCACGTCGTTTGCTCGTGGTTGATCCTTGCGACGATTGTCATCGCCTGTTGCCAGGTCTGCGCACCATTGGTTGGGAGGTGGACAGTTGCGCCCTCGAACACGCCGGCGATCGGACCTGTGACGTCGGCCTGTTGCGCTTGCAGCCTTTTCACCTGGAGCGCCCGGAAGCGGTCAAGGAGTTGATCAGCCGTAGCGGCACCGAATGGATCGCCGTACTCAACCAGGAAGTGTTGCGCCTGCAAAACGTCGGTGATTTTGTCTGCGAATGGTTTTTCGACTTCCATACCTTGCCCTTCGATGTGTCCAGGGTCCAGGTGACACTGGGCCGGGCATTTGGCATGGCGCGCTTGCGGGGGCAGGGCTCGATCCACATTGATCAGCCCGAACATGAACTGCTGGGCGACAGCAAGCCGATTCGCGAATTGCGCAAGCTGTTGAGCAAGCTGGCGCCTGCCGAGTCGCCGGTATTGATTCGGGGTGAGAGCGGCACCGGCAAGGAACTGGTGGCGCGCACCCTGCATTGTCAGTCTCACCGGCGCAACAAGCCGTTCATCGCCATTAATTGCGGTGCGATTCCGGAGCACCTGATCCAGTCCGAATTGTTCGGGCATGAGAAGGGCGCGTTCACCGGGGCTCACCAACGCAAGATCGGACGGATCGAGGCGGCTCACGGTGGCACGTTGTTTCTCGATGAAATTGGCGACCTGCCGTTGGAGCTGCAGGCCAACCTGCTGCGTTTTCTGCAGGAAAAACACATTGAGCGGGTCGGTGGCAGTCAGCCGATTGCGGTCGATGTGCGGGTCTTGGCCGCCACCCATGTGGACCTTGAGGCGGCCATTGAGCACAAGCGATTTCGCGAGGATCTGTATTACCGCTTGAACGTGTTGCAAGTGTCGATGGCGCCGTTGCGCGAACGCCATGGTGACCTGGCGATGCTGGCCAGCCACTTTTCCCATTTCTACAGCCAGGAAACCGGCCGCCGTCCCCGCAGCTTCAGCGAGGATGCGTTGGTGGCGATGGGCATGCATGACTGGCCCGGCAATGTGCGGGAGCTGGCCAACCGCGTCCGTCGCGGTTTGGTACTGGCCGAAGGCCGACAAATCGAGGCCCGTGACCTCGGCCTGGCCAGCCACCAGGGCGTCGTGGCACCGATGGGCACGCTGGAGGACTACAAGACCCGCGCCGAGCGCCAGGCCCTGAGTGATGTGCTCAACCGTCACAGTGACAACCTGAGCGTCGCCGCCCGGGTACTGGGCGTGTCCCGGCCGACGTTCTATCGTCTGCTGCACAAGCACCAGATCCGCTAGAACTGCCTATACACAACCCATTGTGGGAGCGGGCTTGCTCGCGAAGGCGTAGTGTCAGGTTGATCCATGTCACTGACACGCCGCTTTCGCGAGCAAGCCCGCTCCCACAGTAGTTTTGCAGTGTCCTTGGGGGATGTGTCCTTCACATATCCCTAAGGGCGTCAGAAGTAGTACGGGAATTTCAGGCTAAAGGTGAAATCCGGCGCATCGTCGGTCAGCCCGATGGACAGGTTGGGCACGATGGTCAGGTTGTCGGACGCGGCGACGGTCATGCCGATATTGAAGTAGCCGGCGTTGGCGTCGCTGGAGGTCACCGACTCCCAGTCGCCACCGTCCTGTTTGAGCTTGCTTTTCTTTTGGATCAGGTCAGAGACCGAGAATGACATGCTCATCTTCTCGTTCAAGGCAAAGGCAATGCCCGCGCCGATCTGGAAGCTGTCGCCGATCCGCACCTTGCCCGGGACCTCCTGGTTGACCGTGGAACTGATGTCATCGAACGATTCTTCGAAGTTATGGGTGTAGGAAAGGGTGCCGAACAGCACCGCCGGGTCGAAGGTCTTGACCAGCGAAAGCCCGGGCGTGATCGACCATACGCCGTTGCCGGTGGGCAAGTCGTCAGGCACGAACAGGTTGGTGTTGGCCTGGGATTGGCGCAGCTTGATACCGAACGGGTCCTTGCCGGTGGGGGCCTTGACTCGCAAGGTGACCACCGCGTCCGGGGAGTTGATCGACTCATCCATGAACTTGTAGGCGATACCGAAGTTGACGTCGCCGATGGTGGGGTTGCGGGTCACGGTCTCTTCGCTGGTGACACCGGCTGCGCCGTTGTTCGCGCCGCCTGACTGGTACGTGGATTCGCGGTAGATCACCGGGACGTTGAGGTCGAACTGCCAGCGGTTGTCGAAGTTATAGCGACCGGTGAGGTCCAGCGTCCAGGTGTCGGCCTTGATCCGGTCGAGGTTGATGTTGCCCAGGAAAATCGAATCCAGGGCCAGGAAACCGTTGAGGATCAGTTGCCGCGTGTCGTAGCGCGAATAGGTCACGCCAGTCTCGAAACTGAATTTACCGCCGCCAAAGAAACCACTGGCCTCGTCATAGAGGTTGGAGACGCTCTGGGCCGGTTGGGAATCATCGGCCAGGGATTGCCCGTAGCCGCTGCCGCCAGCCGTTGCCGCGCCACCGCCGGCCACGGTCTGGTTGCCTTTCATGTCAGCCGGGGATTTGGCCAGGCGCTTGGGCGGTGGCGCCGCGGGTTGATCTTCTACCTGGCGAACCCGCTGTTCGAGCACCGCCAGGGCCCTTTGCTGGACCTCGTATCGTTGCTTGAGCTCTAGAAGTTCCTGTTTCAGGGCCTCGATGTCCGCATCCGGGGCCGCGTGCAACACGGCCGCCGGGAACAACGTGCTTAAACACATCACAGCGCGCAACGATACGGATCGATACATGAAATATGCCGTCCCTATTTGCCCAATGATCGGAGATCAGCGTAGTTCAATAACCGAGGTTACGGAGGCCACGCAGTTGGGTCAGATTGCAGTCCAAGGCGCCGGCACTGGGGCCGTTATTGTTGAGCACCACATTGAGTTGCGTCATGTTGTTGACCAGGTTGCTGTTGCCCAGCAGGCGGGTGTTTTGCAGCAAACCGCCTTGGGCCACTTGTTGCAGGCTGCTGCCCTGGTTGTGGCTGGCCTGGATCGCCATTTGCACGCCGCTGCCGGTGGCGGTGACCGCGACGCTGCCGGCGGCGTTGCTGCCGCTGATGGTCTGGCCCTTGGTCAGCAGTTGGCCCTGGGAGGGCACAAGCGCTGGCGCTCGGTTGCTCTCCTTCACATTGATGTTGACGTTGTTGTAGGCCGTGTTGCCGTCGCCGGCGGCACGTACGCTCTGGGTCACGCCCTGGCTCGTGCCAAGGCCCGCACCACCGGTAATGTTGCCGCTGCCCTGTTCCGGGACGCTGCCGTTGCCGGTCTGCTTGACGGTGGAGACATAAAACTCGGGTTTGACGGTGGCAGCCTGGATCTGCATGGTGCTGGTGGCGCCGATCAAGTCGCCGCTGGCGTTGCGCCAGGTACTGCTCATGACGATGCCAAAGCTGATGACTCGGCCGGGCATGACATAACGACCGCGCAGCTCGGCAAGCTCCTGGTCCTTGACTTCGATGGGTTTGAAGCCGGCATGGGCATAGCCCGAGGCAGTCGCGAGCAGGCAGGCCAGCGACAGCCAGTGTGAGGTTTTCATGTGTTGCTCCCGGAGCTTCCTGCTCCTTTTTGTACTTATTGTTGGCAGTAGGTCGGCGATTAAAAAAAGTCGCTCTGAATGAAGCCGAAATCCATCAGTTCCGCATCCCTGACCGGGTTGAAACCGTCCAGCTTGTTACGGGCTGTCAGGGGTTGAGGAGGGCTGCGTAGCGCATTGGTCTTGTCATAGCCCGGGCCGACGATCGCGAAGACGATGCCGTTCCAGCCTTTGACGAACTCATCATGGGCGTAGCGCTTGTGGCCCAGCACCGGGTCGCCGATGTAGACCCATTGCTTGTCGGCCCGCTGCAACACCACGAAATGCTTGTAGCCGCGTATTTCCATCAGGACCACCACCGGGATCGTCACCGCTTCGAGTTTCTCTGGCGGTATCCGGTAGCCTCGGGCACGCATGCCGATGCTTTCCACGTAGCGCTTCATGTCCAGCATGGAAAAACCCTGGGTGCGAACCAGGTCCTGGTCGGCATTGACCAGCATGCCTTTGATGACGTGCTCTTCATCGACGTCAAGCCAATAGGCCTGGCGCAACACCGTGGCCAGTGCGGCGGCACCGCAACTGAAATCGGTTTTCTGCTCGACGATGTCGCTGAACTTGCGCTCGCGTACGCTTTGCACCGGTTTGTAGACCAGCATGCCGCCAGGCAGGGCGGCGACCGGTATCTGCGCCGCTTCGGCCATACAAGCCAGGCAGAGCAGCAGGGAAACGGCAGTGACACGCATGATCAATACGCCTAGTGGACATCCGGGAAAAAAGCCCACTGTGGGAGCGAGTCCGTGGGAGCAAAGCTTGCTCGCGATAGCGGTTTACAGCCAACAGAGGCGTTTTATGTAACGACCTCATCGCGAGCAAGCTTTGCTCCCACAGCCCCGCCCCTACAGCGGTACTTTTTTACATGCAAGCCCTGCAGCCGGCCGCGATGGACAGCGAGTTGCTTTGCTGGTTGCCCACGCCTGCCGATACGTTGGCGCCGCCGTTACCGGAGAAGCCGTTCATGGAGTTGGTCATGGTGGCGTTGTTGATCACAGGGTTTTTCCAACCGTCGCGGGTCAGCACCTGCTGGGTGTTGCTGCCGGCCAGTTCGAAAGTCCCCACGGCGGAGAACTTGAACTTGTCGTCATCGTGACCGCCGTTACCGCCTCTGTTGCCCCAGCCACCATGATCGTCCTCTTCGACGGTGCCGGTGCCTTTGGCCTTGAAGGTGCCAGAAGCGGCGTAGGTGCTGGTGAGCGTGTCGGTTTTGTAGGTCCGTACACCCTTATTGTCGACCACCAGGCCAGTGGAGGACTGATTGGCCTCGGCAGAGGCCTGTGCGACACGGCCACCCGATACGGCAATGGCCAGGTTGTTTTTCTGTTGGTTGAAGTTGCCGGCGGTCACGTTGATGCCGATGTTGCCGGAGCCGTCGTTGCCTGCGTTGGTGAGCGAGGCGTTGTTGTGGGTCGAGTTGTTTTTTACATAGTTGTTGGTATTGGTTTGCGTGGCACTTGAGGCGGCGACAGCCGAGCCGAAGATGAAGCTTTCGTCAGCGGTAGCCAGCGCTGCGGCGTTGTCTTGTTGGTTACCATCGCCAGCGGCGATGTTCGCCCCCATGTTCCCGTTGCTGCCATTGAGGGAGTCGGTAGCGTCGGCGGTGTTTTTAGTGCCCTGGTTGAGCACCTCGTTGCCGTCGCTGTTCTGCTCATCGATCACGGTAGCCATCGCACTGGCGTTGATGGACAGCTGTTCTTCCCACGTTGGGCCTTTGGGACCATGGTGGCCGTTACCATCGCCGTGCCCGTTGCCGTTTCCTCCAGCCTGTGCAGCCATTGCCATGACAGCGGCGAGAGCGAAAACCAATGGTTTGAGTGCCATTGTAGGTTTCATGGTGTTTCTCCTTGCGTGTCGTTGGTTAAGTGTCAGTACTTTCTTATGTAGCCTCCGGGTCAATCAGCGACTCGGATGCTCAGGGTGTTGGCCATACGGTTCCCCACCCCGGCGCTCTGGTTCACCTGGATTACCCCTCGGCTGCCGGTGAAGGCCTGGTCGCTGGTAACGACCTGGCGACTGCCGGTTGGGGCGCCAGTTGCTCCTGAGTTCGGTAGCAACGCCACGTTCTGTTGAGACAGGGCGCTGTCGTCAATGCTCTGCGGCTGGGCACTGATGCCTACCCGCATGACATTGGCCATCTGGTTGTTGGCCCCGGCGGACTGGTTGACACCCAGTACACCGTTGCCGTTGGTAAAGGATTGGCCGCCGATGCGGGCGGTGGCGTTCATGGAAGGGTTGGCCTGCGTGTCGACCCGTTGTTGCACGCGGGTACTGGCCTGGGCGTGGCTGCCAATGGCAATGGCCCGGGCATTGGTCTGCTGGATCTGGTCACCGGCCGCCTGGTTGACGTTGAAGTTGCCGGTGTAATGGCTGCCGGAATCCTGCAGGTTGGCGTTACTGACCACCGCAACACCTGAATCGGCAAATACGGTGAAAGAGCTGAGCAGGGAAAGCATGAACAGAGTGAGTAGAAACAGCGCGGGCTTCATATCACTGACCTCCCGCCAGCCGACCCAGCGGGGCCAGGCCAGAACTCAACGAGCGGTTGATGGTGCCGGAGATCGCGCCGCCGCTACCGCCACCGTGACCGGCATTCATGCCCGGCATGCCGTTGGGGTTGGTCACGACGTTCAGGCCCTGCACGCCTGTGTTCGGGTTGAGGGTGTTGCGGATCGACGAGCCGCTGGCCACGCTGGCGAACTCGCCATCGCTCAGTTCGGTGCTGGTGGTCGCCTGGTTGATTCGTTCGGAGGGATTGGCATTGACAGTGGTCGGATAGGGGTCTTTGCCACCGTTGCGACCAATTGCGATGGGCTGCACGTCACGGTTGAGCACAATGACGCCGTTGCCCTCGGCCTGCGCTGGCAGACTGAGCGTTGCGCTGGCGGCGCAGCCGATCAACAGCAGACAGGTCAAATTTCTCTCGAAAGTTCCCACGGCATCGATTCCTTCTTCGGTGGGCTGGCCCTGGTCCAGCGTTGCGAAATGGGCAGAGCAGGTGTCGTGCCGAGTTTTGGAATGCCTTTGGATTCAATGAGTTGGATTTATGGGGGGGATGCCGGGGAAGGGACCTGTTTCAGCGCTGAGACAAGGGGCATGGTGACCAGGCGGTCACACACTGTCCCAGGGCCATGGATCCAGGCTTTTGGGGGGGTGTTTCAGAAGCTTGACAGTCTTGATGGCAATTTGGTGAAGCGACGTTGGATCCGGGTTTGCAGCGACCGTGGTGTTTCAGCAATGGAACAGATCACCCTTGTGGTCAGGCTTCAAGCAGGCGGGTAACGGCGGCGAACACTTGCTGCTGGCGTTGCGCCCAATCGCCTTCAATGACCTGGAACGGTTGCCGATGTACGCTCAGCCAGGCCTCGATCGTCTCGAAAAACGCCAGCCGTTCTGCCAGTTCGGGTTGGCAACGCAAACCGTCGCCGGTCCATTCGACCTGCTCGGGGCTCAGCAGCAGGTGCAGGTCATAATGACGGGCCAGCAGGGCCGGCTCGAGCCAGTCCGGGCAGTCGCCGAACAGGGTCTGGCTCCAGAGGATGTTGCTCAGCAGGTGCGTGTCGAGGATCAACAGCGCGGGACGGCGGGCACGGGCCTGATCTTCCCAGGCCAGTTGGCCGGAGGCGATGTCGGTGATGTCGGCCAGGCAGGTATCGCGCCGGGTCTGTTCCATGAAGTGGCGCACGTACTCATCCACCCGCACGCCGCCAAAGTGTTCCTGCAATTGCGCCGCCAGCCAACTCTTGCCGCTGGATTCCGGGCCAGTCAGGACCACCACCTTCATGCGCGCAGGGCCGGGTCGGCGCGCCATTCCCGCCAGCCTTGCACGGCCAGCAGGGTGAACAGGGCGTAGAGCGCGGCGGTCAGGTGCAGGCCCTTGTAGATGAACAGGCCGACGAAGATCACGTCCAGGACGATCCACAGCGGCCAGCATTGCACGCGTTTTTGCGCCATCCACCACTGGGCGACGAGGCTGAAACCGGTGAGCGCGGCATCGAGCCAGGGCTGGGCGGCGTCGGTCCAGTGGGCCATGGCGGCGCCCAACAGCAGGCTGCCTGCCGTGCCAATGACCAGGCTGAGCAACACCGACGGCCCACCGAGGCGGCTGACCTGACGTCCATCATGATTGTGCCCGGCTCGTGTCCATTGCCACCAACCGTAGAGTTGCAGCACCGCGTAGACAACCTGCAGCAGCATGTCCGAGTACAACTTCACCTCGAAAAAAATCCAGCTGTACAGCAACACCATGACCAGGCCGATCGGCCAGCACCAGGGGTTCTGCTTGACGGTCAACCAGACAGCGATCACGCCGAGGGCTGCGGCAAACAGTTCAAGCCCGGACATGGCGGTTCCTTGGGGAGATAGGAGAGGGCGGCGATTGTAAACGCTATGGCGTGGAGAGCTCCAATACCAATGTTGAATGTGCCGCCGCTATCGCGAGCAAGCTCGCTCCCACAAGGGATTTGCGGTGGACACCCAATCTGGGGCCAGCACAGAACAATGTGGGAGCGGGCTTGCTCGCGAATGCTATCTGTCAGTTAGGTATTTGCTGACTGATACACCGCATTCGCGAGCAAGCCCGCTCCCACAAATAGCCCATCAATCTTCAGACTCGGAACTGCTTGAGCAACCCGTTCAATTCTTCACTCAGTGCCTTGAGGCGACCGCTTGCCTGGCTGGATTGTTCGGCGGCCATGGCGGTGCTGTGGGACAGTCCGGCGGCCTGGGTGACGTTCTGGTTGATGTCTTCCACCACATGGGCCTGTTGCAGGGTGGCACTGGCGATGGAGGCGTTCAGGCTGTTGAGGTTGCGCAGGGCCTGGCCGATGGCGTTGAGGCTGGCACCGGCCAGGCCGGCCTGTTCGATGGTCAGTTGCGAGGCGCGGCTGCTGTCGCTGATGACTTTCACGGCGGCTTCGGAATGGGTTTGCAGGCGCTCGATCATCGCCTGGATCTCTGCGGTGGACTTCTGTGTACGCTGGGCCAGCAGCCGCACTTCATCGGCGACCACCGCAAAGCCCCGGCCTTGTTCGCCGGCGCGGGCGGCTTCGATCGCGGCATTGAGGGCCAGCAGGTTGGTCTGCTCGGCAATGGAGCGAATCACCTCCAGCACGCTGCCAATCTGGGTGCTTTCACTCGCCAGGGTGCGGATCACTTCCACCGCCTGGTCGATGGTCTGGGACAGGCGGTCGATCTGCTGCAAGCTGCCATCGATGTTGACCTGGCCTTGCTGGGCCTGGGATTCGGCGTCGCGCATCTCGCTGGCTGCGTGCTCGGCGTTCTTGGCCACGTCCTGCACGCCATAGGTCACTTCATTGATCGCGGTCGCCACCAGCTCCATTTGTTGCGACTGCTGCTGGCTGCGTTGCTGGGCCTGGGTGGCGTCGTTGCCCAATTCACTGGAGGATTGCCCCAGCGCGCTGGCCGAAGCTTGCAGTTGGGTCACTACTTGCCGCAACTTGGCGGTAAAGGCGTTGAAATGCCGCGCCAGTTGGGTGACTTCGTCCTGGCCGTGGGTGTCGAGGGTGCGGGTCAGGTCACTTTCGCCGCTGGCGATGTTGGCCATGGCGTTGACCGTTTCCTGCAGCGGGCCGACGATGCTGCGCACAATCAGGGTCAACAGCAGGCCCATGAGCAGGGTGATGATCAGGCCGACCACCGTGGCCTTGATCACTTGGGACTGGAACTCGGCCTGGACGTCATCGATGTAGACGCCCGAACCGATGATCCAACCCCAGGGTTCGAACAGTTTGACGTAGGAGGTCTTGCCCACCGGCGCCTCGGCGCCCGGCTTCGGCCAGAGGTAGTTGATCATGCCGGCGCCCTTGGACTTGGCGATGGCAACCATCTCGTTGAACAGCGCATAACCGTTCGGGTCACGGATCGCCGAGAGGTTCTGGCCTTCAAGTTTCGGGTTGGTCGGGTGCATGACCATGACCGGCGCCAGGTCGTTGATCCAGAAATAGTCACTCTGGTCATAACGCAGGCCTCGCACCGCGCTGAGGGCTTGCTTCTGCGCCGCCTCGCGGGTCAGGGTCCCGGCGGTTTCCAGCCCATGGTAGTAGCTCAGCACGCCACTGGCGGTCTGCACCACATGCTGGGTCTTCTGCACCTTGGCCTGATACAGATCCGTGTGGATCTGCTTGAGCATAAACGCGCCGAGCGTGAACAACATCACGATGGCCACCACCAGGATGAGCCACAAGCGTCGGCTGATCGACACACTGCGCAAGCTATTCATACGCTGTCACTCCGGTTTTTTATTCTTGTCATATCGACGGCCGGCACTGTAACGCCCAGCCGCTATCGGTCATTGACCTGAGTCACAACGCGGCAGCGTTATCAGGGCTTGTCTGATAGGATTTCGGCCCCGCAGCGCAAAACCTGAGCCTGTTCTGATTTTTTCATTGGTTTTTTTTGAAAGATCGCAGCTATCGTGCAGCCGTTGCGTGGACCTGTATGACACTTGAATATTGATAAGACCTGCATGAGCAGCGTCTTTTTTGGGGGATGAATGGATTTGTGGACTGCCTTTTCGGCACTGATTCTTGGCGTAGTGGAAGGCTTGACGGAGTTTCTGCCGATTTCCAGCACGGGGCACCAGATCATCGTCGCCGACTTGCTCGAGTTCGGTGGCGAACGTGCGATGGCATTCAACATCATCATCCAGCTCGGCGCGATCCTCGCGGTGGTCTGGGAGTTCCGGCGCAAGATTTTCGACGTGGTACTGGGGCTGCCGACGCAACCCAGCGCCCGCCGGTTTACCGCCAACCTGCTGATCGCCTTCCTGCCCGCCGTGATCTTGGGTGTGCTGTTCGCCGACTGGATCCATCACTACCTGTTCAACCCGATCACGGTGGCCGCCGCGCTGGTGGTGGGCGGCCTGGTGATGCTCTGGGCCGAAAAACGCCAGCACCAGGTGCACGCCGAAACGGTGGACGAGATCTCCTGGAAAGATGCACTGAAGGTCGGCCTGGCCCAATGCATTGCGATGATCCCGGGTACCTCCCGTTCCGGTGCGACCATCATCGGTGGCCTGCTGTTCGGGCTGTCGCGTAAAACCGCTACCGAGTTTTCGTTCTTCCTGGCGATGCCGACCATGGTCGGTGCGGCGGTCTACTCGGGCTACAAATACCGTGAGTTGTTCGTCCCGGCGGATTTCCCGGTGTTCGCCATTGGCTTCGTCACGGCGTTCATTTTCGCCATGATTGCGGTCAAGGGCCTGCTGCGATTCATCGCCAGTCACAGCTACGCTGTGTTCGCCTGGTATCGAATCGCCTTCGGCCTGTTGATCCTGGCAACCTGGCAGTTTGGCTGGGTGGACTGGACCGCTGCCAAGCCATGAACGAATCAGGCAAGCGCAAACGTGCCGGGCGCAATGCTGAAGGCACCGTGCAGCACCTGCGGCTCAAACTGATGGTGTTTGCGCTGCTCTGTGCCTTGCCGCTGTTCGGTTCGCTGCTATTCGGGCTACGGGCGGTGTCGTGGGTGCCGATGGTGGCTTATGGCGTCGTCAGCGCGGTGGCGTTCCTGCTGTACTGGAGCGACAAGCGCAAGGCACGCGCCGACACCTGGCGCACCCCGGAGAACGTGTTGCATGCGGTGGAACTGGCCGGCGGTTGGCCCGGAGCCTTGCTGGCCCAGCAGCTGTTTCGCCACAAGACCCGCAAAGTGTCGTTTCAGGTGGTGTTCTGGTTCATCGTGCTGCTGCACCAGGTGTTCTGGATCGACCAGTTGTTCCTGGGCAGCTATCTGTTCTGAATGGCTAGAGCAACAAGCCCACCTGCGTGCGCTTGGGCAATTTGCTGACCACCAATTGGTGTGCGCGTTGCAGCAGGCCTCGCAGCTCTTCGGCCCCCAGCGGGTAGGGCACTTGCATGATGACCCACTGGGCCCGCGCCAGGTAAGGCGCCGGGTGGATGCCCGGCCGGTCGCAGTGCCCCAGGAACAGATCCTTGTCGACCTTGAACGCCAACGAGTCGCCTCGCAGGCCCTGCAGGGCGAACATCTTGTTCCCGGCAATGGAAAATACGCGCACGCCGCCCCATTTGTAGTCCTCCCTGGCGCCGGGCAGGCCCAGGCAAAACTGCGCGACATCCTCTTCGCTCAACCTCATAGCGTTCTATCTCCACAGCCCTCGAAGGCTTCCACCAAATGATCGATCCATGCACGCACCGCCGGCAGCATGCCGCGCCGATGCGGGTAGACCGCCTGGAGCCAGCCATCGGGCGACGACCATCCAGGCAACAGTTCCACCAGTGTGCCGTCCTGCAATTCCTGCTCGCAATACATGCTCGGCAATAAAGTGAAGCCCAGGCCGGCGAGGGTGCAGGCCCGGCGCACAATGAAGTCGTCAATGCCCAGGCGGGCTTCCAGGCTCAGTTCCACACGCTGCCCATCGGCGCTGACCAAGTGCAGGTGCACTTGGCGATCGGCTTCCAATGCCCCGAGCACCGGCAACTGTTTGAGATCGTCCGGGGTTTCGATCCGCCGCCCTTCGACAAAGGCCGGGCTGGCGACCATCATCAGTCGCGCCTGGCGCAGACGTCGGGTCATCAGCAAGGGGTCCTCGTCCCCCAGGTCGCGCACGCGCAACGCCACGTCGATGCCTTCGCCGATCAGGTCCACCCGCCGATTGAGCAGGGTCATGTCCAGTTGCACCAAAGGGTATTTCACCAGGAAGGTTTCGATTATCACCGGCAGGAACTGGTGGGCCAGGCCCACCGGACTCGATACCCGCAATCGGCCGCGGGGTTCGCTGGACATGCTCGCCACCGCTTCGTCGGCCATTTCGGCCTCCAGCAACATGGCCTGGCAGTGGCGCAGATAACGTTCGCCGACCGCGGTCAATTTCAATTGGCGGGTGGTGCGCTGGAGCAACCGGGCGCCGAGGCGTTCTTCCAGCTCGGCGATACGCCGCGACAGTCGGGACTTGGGAATGCCCAGCAACCGCCCGGCCGCCGCGAAACCGCCGGCTTCGACGACTTTGGCGAAGTAGTACAAGTCATTGAGGTCTTGCATGTTCAGCTCGATTGTCCTGTCAGTGGGACAAACTATCGCATTTGTGCTGACTTATCGAATATTGGCTTCATCGATAGGATTGTCTCCAATTGATCGCCTGGTTGCGGTCCTCACTTGGAGAGCACTCACATGAAACTGCTGCACATCGATTCGAGCATCCTCGGCGACAACTCCGCTTCCCGCCAATTGAGCCGTGAAGTGGTTGACGCCTGGAAAGCTGCCGAGCCAGGCATCACGGTGACCTACCGCGACCTGGCCGCCGATGCCATCAGCCATTTTTCCGCCCAGACCTTGATCGCGGCGGGCACCAGCGCTGAACTGCGTGACGCTGCCCAACAACATGAGGCAGAGTTGAGTGCTACCACGATGGCCGAATTCCAAGCGGCGGATGCGGTCGTTATCGCAGCCCCTATGTACAACTTCAGCGTGCCGACCCAGCTCAAGGCCTGGATCGACCGCATTGCCGTGGCCGGCCAGACGTTCCGTTACACCGAAGCCGGTCCCGAAGGCCTGTGCGGCGGCAAGAAACTGGTGATCGTCTCCACGGCGGGCGGCTTGCATGCCGGCCAACCGAGCGGCGTGGGTCATGAGGACTATCTGAAGCTACTGTTCGGCTTCATCGGCATCACCGATATCGAATTCGTCCGCGCCGAAGGCCTGGCCTACGGTGACGACATGCGCACCAAAGCCATGAGCGAAGCCACGTTGCAGATCGGCCAGCAGTTCGCCGCTGCGTAAGGCTTGCGTAAAGGCACCAAGCTAGTCGGGCAGCCTTCGTAAAACCCTGTATTCTCGTCGTCATTGGATGGTCGGGATGCAGGGTTTTTCTGCATTCGGCGCCGGGCTTTATGGCGCAGGTTATGCACGGCCAAGACTGCGAGCGACGGGGCCTTCCCGTACGCTGGTGAAGGTGGAAGATTCGATGACACGTTTTGGTGCAGCGCTGCTGCTTTGCTTGTTTGCCAGTCTCGGTTCAGTGCAGGCCGCACCGGGGCCGCATCCGCATTGGAGCGCTGGTTTCCATGAACTGAGCTTTCTCGATCCGCTCGATCAGCAGCCGATGCACGCCATCGCCTTTTATCCATCCACCGACCGGGAACAGTCCAGCCTGCTGGGTGGTTACCAGATCGATGCCGCGCCGGACGCCAAGATCGCCATCGGACGCTTTCCGCTATTGATGCTGTCCCATGGCAATACCGGCACGCCGCTGGCCCTGCATGACCTGGCCACCTCGCTGGCGCGCAAGGGGTTTGTCGTGGTGGCGGTGATTCATCCCGGCGACAACAACCAGGATCACAGTCGGCTTGGCACCCTGAGCAACCTGTACGGGCGGCCGATCCAGATTTCCGAAGCCATCACCGCCACGCTCAATGACCCGATGCTCTCGCCGTTCGTCAACGCCGGGCAGGTTGGGGTGATCGGCTATTCGGCTGGCGGCGAAACCGCGCTGATCCTGTCGGGTGCGACGCCGGACCTCAATCGCCTGCGCCGTTACTGCGTGGAGCGACCGGATGACCGAGACGCCTGCAATACCCAAGGCGAACTGATCGCCGACCGCGATGACCTGCAACCCGTGGCCGACCCCAGGGTCCGGGCGTTGCTGCTGATGGCGCCATTGAGCCTGAAGTTCGGTCGTCATACCCTGGCTGATGTTCATGTGCCGGTGCTGCTGTACAGCGGCGATGGCGACAAACTCGTTGCCTTCGACAAGAACGCCGCCGCTCTGGCCCGCAAGCTGCCCACTGCACCGGATTTCAAGACCCTGGCCGGCGCGGGACATTTTGTCTTCATGGCGCCGTGTACCGACGAGCAGGTCGCTGCGATGCCGGCGCTTTGCACGGATGCTGACGGGGTCGACCGCAAGGACATCCACCGCACCATGATTTCCGAGGCCAGTCGCTTCTTTGGCGAGGCCTTGGGCAAGCCGACCCGGGCGGGGATGAGGACGGCTGATCAATAGAGAGGCATGGTTTTACGTAAGGATGGTGTGTATATCCGTTTCTGCGGTAAGGGCTGCTTAGGGTTCCGCCCTGACGGCGGGTCACTTTCGAAAAGCCCGGAAGCCGGCCCAGTCGAAAGTAACCAAAGCGCTCTTGCCCCACCACTCGGTGCCTCGCTTAGGCTCGGCATCCATGCCGGGTTGCCCACTGCGCAATACCTTCGTTCAGCCAGCGTGGTTAACGGGGCGCCGAAATCAACGTCCACCGCGAGGCGGCCTGATAGCCGACCTGGTTCTTGATGGGACCGCGTTTCTCCTGTGGGAGCGGGCTTGCTCGCGAAAGCGGTGGTTCAGTTTACGGTAATGTTGGATGTGCCGACGTCTTCGCGAGCAAGCTCGCTCCCACAGGTTTTTGTGTCGTGCGCAGATGCGGTGAGCACCCGCAACCCCATGTGGGAGCGAGCCAGCTCGCGATAGCGGTGGGTCAGCTAAATAAATGTGGGCATATGTCCTGCTCCTGCTCCTGCTCCTGCTCCTGCTCCTGCTCCTGCTCCTGCTCTTGCTGTTGCTTTGGATCTTGATCTGAACGCCCCGTTAAACCACGCTGGCCGAACGCAGGCATTGCGTAGTGGGCACCTCGGCATGGATGCCGAGGTAGCCGCGCTGGGCCATGGATGGCCCTTCGCGGCGGCCCACGGAGCAATGCCTTCGTTCGGGCACACCGAGCCTAGGCGAGGTGCCAAGTGGTGGGGCAAAGCGCTTTTGGTTACTTTTGGCGCTCTTCCAAAAGTGACCCGCCGTCAGGGCGGAACCCTAAGCGGCCGTTACCGCAGAAACGGATATACACACCAGAACAAGTAAATACCGGACCTTCTCAAAACAAAAACGGCAGTGAGCAGTATTACGATCAATAAGGTGCGCTTATGGCTCGGCCACGCAGCAGCAGAGTCAGGCCCAACCCGGTGAGGGACAACAAGGCAGCACAGAAGAAGATCGACGAATAGCCCATGTTCAACGCCACCACCCCCATCAGCGGACCGGCAATCGCCAGCGCCAGGTCAAAGAACACCGCATAAGCGCTCAAACCAGCACCCCGACTGGTGTTCGGCACCTGCTTGATGGCCTCGACCCCCAGCGCCGGGTATACCAGCGACAGCCCGAAGCCGGCCAGCCCGGCACCGACCAGGGCGAACGGGGTGGACGGTGCCAGCCACAGCAATACCAGACCGAGGGTTTCGATGCTCATGCAGGCAATGGCCGAGTTGAAGCCACCGAAGCGGGCGATGCTGGAAATGAACAACAACCGCGCCAGGATGAAGCAGATACCGAAGACCGTCAGGCACCAGGCCGCGCCGGTCCAGCCGCGACTGACATAAAACAAGGTGATGAACGTGGTGAGCGTGCCGTAGCCGATCGACGCCAGGCTCAGGCCCGCTCCGTACGGCGCAATGCGCCCAAACACCGCCCAGAAAGGCAAGCGCTCGCCGCGAATGACCGGCACCGACGGCTTGTTGCGAATCATCAACAGCGCAGCGCCCGCCAGCAACGACAAGGCAACGCCCAGGCTGGCGAAACCCAGTTCACCGACCATCACCACCCCCAATGGGGCGCCAATGGCAATGGCCCCGTACGAGGCGATGCCATTCCAGGAAATCGAGCGGGCCGTGTGCTCCACACCCACCTGGCCCATGCACCAACTGATGGTACCCACGCCAATCAGCCCTTGGGCCACGCCGAGCAGCAGACGGCCGGCAATCAGGATCAGCAGGCTGGGCAGGGGAAAGCTTTGCAGCAAGGTCGAGATCAACGTCAGCACGCCGCTGAGCACAATTCCCGACAGCCCGTAGACGATTGCCCGCTTGGTGCCAACGCTGTCCGACAGTCGCCCGGCCATGGGGCGGCTGAGCAGGGTCGCCAGGTACTGTGAACCGATGGTCAACCCGGCCACCACCGCGCTGAAACCCAGCTGTTCGTGGACATACCCGGGCAACACGGCAATCGGCAGGCCGATGCAAAGAAAGGCGATGAAGGTGTAGAAAACGATGGAGACGATCTGCAGGGTGATCGACAGGGAACTGGAGGCAGGTGAGGGCGTGGGCATAGGGCTCGTTCGCGGGCAGCGGTAAGAGAGTTTCATCATGGCGCGAGGAGGGGATAAAAGAAAGCAGGCTAACTAAATGTGCTTGGGGACCCGGATGTGCAGTTTCAATTGAGGTTGTATGCACCGGCCCCTTCGCGAGCAAGGGATTGGGTTCACCAGGGAGAAACAGGTCGGCTGTAAGGCCGTCTCGCGAGTAAGCTTTGCTCCCACGGGTGCTGCTCAAACAGATCTGACGGGTGTACGACGGCAAGAGCCAGGCCAACTGTCAGGCCGCCATCGCGAGCAAGCTCGCTCCCACAGGTTTTTACCCTTGGGATACAAAAAAGCCCTGTCACAGTGGACAGGGCTTTGCTTTTGCAGCAAACAGCCGAGGGCCGTCCTTAGAACACCACACCCTGGCTGCGCAGGTAGTCGTCATAGGTGCCGCTGAAGTCGACCACGCCATCGGCGCTCAGCTCGATGATGCGGGTAGCCAGGGACGAGACGAACTCACGGTCATGGCTGACGAAGATCAGCGTGCCCGGGTAGTTTTCCAGTGCCAGGTTCAGCGCTTCGATCGATTCCATGTCCAAGTGGTTGGTCGGTTCGTCCATCACCAGCACGTTCGGCTTTTGCAGGATCAGCTTGCCGAACAGCATGCGGCCTTGCTCACCACCGGAAATGACCTTGACCGACTTGAGGATCTCGTCGTTGGAAAACAGCATGCGGCCCAAGGTGCCACGAACCAGTTGTTCGCCGCCCTGGGTCCATTGGCCCATCCAGTCGAACAGGTTGACGTCGTCTTCGAAGTCATGGGCATGGTCCTGGGCGTAGTAGCCCAGTTCCGCGGCGTCGGTCCATTTCACGGTACCGGCATCGGGTTCCAGTTCATTGACCAGGGTGCGCAGCAAGGTGGTCTTGCCGATACCGTTCGGGCCAATGATCGCCACGCGCTCACCGGCTTCGACGGTGAAGCTGAAGTCCTTGAACAGCGGTTTGCCGTCAAAACCCTTGGCCATGCGCTCGACAATGACCGCCTGGCGGTGCAGTTTCTTGGTCTGCTCGAAGCGAATGAACGGGCTGACGCGGCTCGATGGCTTGACCTCGGCCAGTTGGATCTTGTCGATCTGCTTGGCGCGGGAGGTGGCCTGCTTGGCTTTCGAGGCGTTGGCCGAGAAGCGGCTGACGAACGATTGCAGCTCGGAAATCTGCGCTTTCTTCTTGGCGTTGTCCGACAGCAATTGCTCCCGGGACTGGGTCGCCACGGTCATGTACTCGTCGTAGTTGCCCGGGAACAGGCGCAGCTCGCCGTAGTCCAGGTCCGCCATGTGGGTGCAGACACTGTTCAGGAAGTGACGGTCGTGGGAGATGATGATCATCAGGCTCGAACGCTGGGTCAGCACGTTTTCCAGCCAGCGGATGGTGTTGATATCCAGGTGGTTGGTCGGTTCGTCGAGCAGCAGCACTTCCGGGTCGGAGAACAGCGCCTGGGCCAGCAGCACACGCAGTTTCCAGCCTGGCGACACTTCGCTCATCGGGCCGAAATGCTGCTCGATGCCAATTCCCAGGCCCAGCAGCAGTTCACCGGCACGGGATTCGGCCGTGTAGCCGTCCATCTCGGCAAATTCGGTTTCCAGCTCGGCCACGGCCATGCCGTCTTCTTCGGTCATTTCCGGCAGCGAATAGATGCGATCGCGCTCAGCCTTGACCTTCCACAGCTCTTCGTGACCCATGATCACGGTGTCGATCACGGTGAATTCTTCGTAGGCGAACTGGTCCTGGCGCAGTTTACCCAAGCGCACGTTCGGCTCGAGCATGACCTGGCCGCCAGACGGCTCGAGGTCGCCGCCGAGGATTTTCATGAAGGTCGACTTGCCGCAACCGTTGGCGCCGATCAGACCGTAGCGGTTGCCCGCGCCGAATTTGACAGAGACGTTTTCGAACAGTGGCTTGGCGCCGAACTGCATCGTGATGTTAGCTGTAGAGATCAAAGGTTTATCCTGCGGAACATTCAGAGTAGCTAAGGGTGCGGCAGTACCTGTTCAGTACCTGTTTGCGCACGTCCCGACCGCCCAAAGGCGTCGCGGTCGCAAGCGCAAGGGTCCATCCGGCATAAGAGGACAGCAGCATACGGAGCGCCTGGCCCGGTAGACGTGCGCCGAAGCCGTGGTTTGCGGTATCGGCCAAAGGGGGCGCGTAGTAATAGTTGGCGGCGATTGTACTGATCTGGCCGCATAAACGATAGGGGATTGCCCGGGCAAGACAGTTTTTCACAATTGAAGGATAACTTTCGGTTACAAACTGTGGCTAGAATGCCATCTCGCTCGATGCTATCTCCCTTGCCGCTTGGCTGGCCCGGGAAAGCAACCTGTTCACTCCTGCATTGTGACGGTTTCCGTGAAGCTCATCATTGTTGCGATTTACATTTTCTCCATTGGTTACGTTCATCTGCGCGGGCGGGTGCGGCATAAGATCGGCCGCCAGTTGAGCGATCATTCGTCTTTTCTCGCACCGATCAATTGCCTGCTTTACCTGTGCTCGAAACTGCCCAACAGGCCGTTCCTGAGCCCGGCGCAGTTCCCGGACCTGAGCCCGTTGCAGGCCCACTGGGAAGAGATCCGGGCCGAAGGCCAGAACCTGCTGCACGCAGGGGAGATCAAGCGTTCCAATCAATACGACGACGTGGGCTTCAACTCGTTCTTCAAGACCGGTTGGAAGCGTTTCTACCTGAAGTGGTACGGCGACAGCCATCCCTCGGCCATGAAACTGTGCCCACGCACCACCGAACTGGTGCAGAGCATCGGCTCGATCAAGGCGGCGATGTTTGCCGAGTTGCCGCCGGGCTCGAAGTTGGTCCGGCACCGCGACCCATATGCCGGGTCCTATCGGTATCACCTGGGCCTGGAAACGCCCAACGATGCCGGTTGCTACATCAATGTCGATGGCGAGCCTTATCATTGGCGCGATGGCGAGGCGGTGATCTTCGACGAAACGTTTATTCATTACGCCCAGAACACCACCGACCATAACCGCATCATCCTGTTCTGCGACGTGGAGCGGCCCATGAAATTTCGCTGGGCCAGCGCGTTCAACCGCTGGTTCAGCCGCACCGTGATGGCGGCGGCCGGTGCGCCCAACGACGCCGGTGACAGGACGGGCGGCCTGAACCGGGCGTTCTCCAGGCTCTACAAGATACGCTTGCAAGGCAAGGCCCTGAAGAAACGCAACCGCACGCTGTATTACCTGCAGAAGTGGGCTTTTTTTGGTGGTTTGCTGGCGATCTTTGTCTGGATCTGAACCGAGGCCTCATCCCCCGTAGGAGCTGGCGAAGCCTGCGATCTTTTGATCTTGATCTTTCGCTCTGGACTCAATTGTTTGTGGAAAGATCGCAGCCTCGTTGCACTCGACAGCTCCTACGTCCTACGCGTGTTCAGTCGTTGGGTTTTTGCGCGTCCAATTGCTCCCACATACTGGCGGTGATCCGCTGGCGGTGGTTGTAGCCTTCCCAAGGGTTGGCGCCCGAGCCCTTGGCCCGTTCCAGCGCGGCATACGCCAGGTTTTTAGCCCCGGGAGGCCTTGGTGGCTTTTTTGGCAGGCGCGGATTTGCCGGTTTTCGCAGGTTTTGCCGGGGCCTTCCCGGCGGATTTGTCGGTGACCTTGCCCTTGCTGCCCAGGCTGCGCTTAAGCAACTCGGTAAGGTCGATGACATCGGCGGTCTTGCGTTGTTCTTCGCCCGGGTCGGTCTCCACCGCTTCGAGACGGCCTTCATTGGCCTTTTTCTCCACCAGTTCCATGATTTTGTCTTCGAAACTGTCCCGGTATTCTTGCGGCTCCCAGTCGGCGCTCATGTCTGCCACAAGACGCTTGGCCATTTCCAGCTCGCCCTTGGCCAGGGTCGGGTTCGTCACCTCGTCGCCCAACTCCAGGACATCAAGGTCGCGCACCTCCGCGGGCCAGCGCAGCATCACCAGTACCAGCGCCGATTCAAGGGGCATGAGCGCCGCCAGGTGCTGGCGGGTATGCAGCACGACGTGGGCCAGGGCGACCTTGTGGGTCTTGACCAGGGTTTCGCGCAGCAGGGCATAGACTTTGCCCCCGCGTTTGTCGGGGGCGAGAAAGTAGGGCGTGTCGATGTTTTGCAACGGGATCTTCTCGCTGTCGACAAAGGCAAAGATATCGATGGTCTGGGTGGACTTGGGGTGGGCGGAGCGAATTTCCTCTTCGCTGAGCAGCACGTACTGGCCTTTCTGGTACTGGACGCCCTTGACGATGTCGTCCTTGGTCACTTCCTTGCCCGTGGCCTTGTTGACCCGCTTGTAGCCCACCGGGTCCATGCTGCGCTTGTCCAGCCAGTCAAAATCCACGCCCTGGGAAGAGGTGGCCGACACCAGCGCGACAGGAATGTGGACCAGTCCGAAACTGATTGCGCCTTTCCAGATTGCCCGTGCCATGGTGGTGTTGTCCTTGCCGGTGAATGTCTTTCTGGTGACCTTCGCGCCTTGGGAAAAGTTTCCATTGTGCGAGCTTGCTCGCGATGGCAACGGTACAGGCGCTATTGATGCAAGCTGACCCACCGCCATCGCGAGCAAGCTCGCTCCCACAGGGGGCGGAGACTCTTGGTTACATCTTCACCGGGACATTTCGCTTAACAATGGCGAACCTGCGGCGTAGCGTGCTTTCGATATGCCTGAACTTAAGAGGTGTCCGAATGAACAGGCTGATACTCGCCATCATGACGCTATTACTGACCGCCGCTGCCCAGGCCACCCCTCCGGGCGAAGGCCCTATGGTCCTGGCCCAGAATCTGCCGGGCAACAACAATCCCTATAACAGCCCGACACGGCGGGCCAATCCCAACAGCATGCAGGGCACGCGGCCCAACGTGCCGACGATTCATGACAATCCGAGCGTGCCTGTACCACGCCCACCGACCCTGGAAAATGGCGGCATCGGTAATGGCTACCCTCGGTCCGGCCAACCGTCGGGTTCGCCGCGTCCCACCATCGAGTCTCCCACGCCCCCCAGGAACAGCCAGAATGGCAACCGCTAGGCGCCGGAGCCCGTTGTTCTCTTTCAACACCGCAGAAGGAAATGTGCATGTTGCGTAAAACACTCCTGGCCGCCTGTTGCGCCAGCGCTGTCCTGACCTTTGCCACGCCGGCTGCTGCCGCGCCAATCCAGTCATTCAAGAGCGAGGAGGGCACCCTGGAAGTGACCACCGTGGTCAAGGGGCTGGAACACCCTTGGTCCGTCGCGTTCTTGCCTGGCCAGCAGGGCATGCTGGTGACGGAGCGGCCGGGCAACCTGCGCGTGGTCAGCCCCGATGGTCAATTGTCCACACCCTTGAGTGGTGTGCCACAAGTGTGGGCCAAGGGCCAGGGCGGTCTGCTGGACGTGGTGCTGTCGCCTGACTTCAAGCAGGACCGCACCGTCTACCTGTCTTATGCCGAGGCGGGCGCAGACGGCAAGGCCGGCACCGCCGTGGGGCGCGGGCAACTGTCCGAAGACCTCAAGAGCCTGAAGAATTTCGACGTGATCTTCCGCCAGCAACCCAAGCTGTCCACGGGCAACCACTTTGGCTCGCGATTGGTCTTCGATCGCGACGGCTATCTGTTCATTACCTTGGGGGAAAACAACGAGCGGGCCACCGCCCAGGACCTCGACAAGCTGCAAGGCAAGGTCGTGCGTATCTACCCCGACGGCAAGGTGCCCGACGACAACCCCTTCGTCGGCCAGAAAGACGTCCGTCCCGAGATCTGGTCCTACGGCATGCGCAACCCCCAGGGCGCCGCCCTCAACCCTTGGAATGGCACGCTGTGGGAAAACGAGCACGGGCCCAGGGGCGGTGATGAATTGAACATCATCGAGCGCGGCAAGAACTACGGCTGGCCACTGGCGACCCATGGCATCAACTACTCCGGCGCCCCGATTCCCGAAGCCCAGGGCAAGACCGTCGAGGGCGGCCTTGACCCTCACCACGTCTGGCAGGTGTCACCGGGGCTCAGCGGCATGGCGTTCTACGACCATGATCGTTTCAAGGCCTGGCAGCGCAACGTGTTCATCGGAGCGCTGGTGCCCGGGGAACTGATTCGCCTGCAATTGCAGGGCGACAAGGTCGTCCACGAAGAGCGTTTGCTGGGCGAGCTCAAGGCACGCGTCCGGGATGTTCGCCAGGGCCCGGATGGTTACCTGTATGTGCTGACGGATGAGGACGACGGGGCGCTGTATAAAATCGGACTCAAATGACACAACGCCATGTAGGTGCCATGTAGGAATGTAGGAGCTGTGTAGGAGCTGTCGAGTGCAACGAGGCTGCGATCTTTCCCCAGAAATTGAATCTCAAGCGAAAGATCAAAAGATCGCAGGCTTCGCCAGCTCCTACATATTTGCCATTGACTTGCCGCCAACACACCGCTAATTTCCAGGCATGAACTCAACCGTACTGCGCAGCCAGCCAAGCATTATTACCGCCATTCCTTATTTGGCGGGTTAGCTGTCGGCTGCACCCAACCCGCCCTGGAGGCGGGTTTTTTCTTTCTGTCTCCTGGGCTCCGCCCGAACCAGGAGATCGCCATGACCGTTACCCGCACCGAGCAAGCCCTGCTTGAGCACTATGTTAAGAAGATTCTCGCCGCGCCGGTCTATGAACTGGCCGTGCGCACGCCGCTGCAAGCGGCTCCTGCACTGTCCGAGGCCTTGGGTAACCGGATCCTGCTCAAGCGTGAAGACCTGCAACCGACCTTTTCCTTCAAGATCCGCGGTGCCTACAACAAACTCGTGCAACTGACCCCGGAGCAGCGCGCCCGTGGCGTCATCACCGCGTCTGCCGGCAATCATGCCCAGGGTGTCGCGCTGGCGGCACGGGAGTTGGGGATTTCGGCCAGCATCGTCATGCCTGTGACCACTGTGCAATTGAAGGTGCTGGGCGTGCGCAACCGAGGCGCCGAAGCGATTCTGCACGGGGAAAGCTTTCCGTTTGCCCTGGCGCACGCGCTGGACCTGGCCGAGCAGACCGGACGGGAGTTCGTCTCGCCTTTCGATGACCCGGACGTGATCGCCGGGCAGGGCACTGTCGCCATGGAAATCCTGCGCCAGCACCCCGGCCAGTTGGATGCGATTTTCGTCCCGGTCGGCGGCGGTGGGCTGATCGCCGGGATCGCGGCCTACGTCAAGTACCTGCGCCCGGAGGTACGCATCATCGGCGTCGAGTCGCAGCATTCTGCTTGCCTCCAGGCGGCACTGGCAGCCGGTGAGCGGGTGACCTTGCCAGAAGTGGGAACCTTCGCCGATGGCGTGGCCGTCGCGCAGATCGGCGCCCATGGCCTCGATATCTGTCGTTTCTGTGTCGATGAAGTGATGACCGTGAGCAACGATCAACTGTGCGCCGCGATCAAGGACATCTATGACGATACCCGTTCCATCACCGAACCGTCGGGCGCACTGGCGGTGGCAGGCATCAAGCAGTACGTGGCGCACACGGGGGCGCGAGGCCAGACGCTGGTGGCGATCGACTCCGGTGCCAATATCAATTTCGACAGTTTGCGCCACGTGGCCGAGCGTGCGGCGGTGGGCGCGATTTGAGTTTTTTACGCTACGTCACACTTTTTTTGAAGCAGGCGACGGATGCCCGCTTGCGTCTTCACATTAGGGGCTACTCTAGTTTGCGAACAGGATAAAAGTGATTGCAGTTTGCATGGAAAAAATAGCGTTTCCTTGCATTTTGCACGAGCTCTCTGGCGCGGGAAGAAGCTAAGCGTTTGATTCAGATCAATCCGCAAGGTCTTCAATACAGGCACACTTATTGCGGGATGATTCAAGAGTTCGCCTGGCGAACTCGTTGACTGAAAACGCTAAAAAAAAGAACGAACGGCACGGTATTCGTAGTCCCAGTCCGCAGGGAAGAAAACGGACGAAAATACCGCCGGCGTGAACATAAGTTGGCCGCCTCAACAGGAGAGAGTCGCCATGTTTCTATCTGCCCTCGAAATGCGAAACATCATTGAAAGCAGCTTGTTGCCCAAGCGCTCGCAATGCACCTTGTCACCTGAGCTCAAGATGACGGTCAAGATTTACGACGATCACGAAACCGATCGCGTGGCTTTGGTCAAAACCGACATCGATGCCAATAAACTCACCGGTTGCCGGGCCATCAACGACTTGATCGCCGAGCTGCGTACCGAGCTCGACCACAACCCTGCCGCTGGCAATCACTTTCATCAGCAACACCATCGGATGACTGGGCGCTAATAGCGGCGTTGTCCTTGTAAGCCTGACGCTCGGGTCCGGTCGTGTCCGAACCCGGCGTCCAGTTTTTAGCTGCGATTTTTTAGCAGCGATGCGCCATTCAGTTCAATTGTTGCCTGTATGGCAGGTCTGGCCCGGTTTTGCCACACGTCAGGGCGGCGGCGCGAATGGCGAACTCAAGCATGGCGCTGATCTGTTCCCGGGTCAGGGTATGCAACCCCTCGACCGAATCCAATTGTTGTTCAGTCAACCACGCAATCAGCGCGGCCTGGAAGGTGTCGCCTGCCCCCACGGTGTCGGCGATCTTCACCGGACAGGACGGCAGCGACCATGAGCCGTGTTGGCGACTGAAGACCGTAGCGCCCTGGCCGCCACGGGTCAGGAAGACCAATTGGCAGCGGTTCCCCAGCCAACCTTCGACGATCGCCTTGGGCTCAACCCCTGGGTAGAGCAGCTCCAGGTCTTCGTCACTGACCTTGATCAGGTCGGCATATTGCACCAGCGTCGCAATCCGTGAGCGCCACAGCTCGATATCCGGTTGCGGGTTGAGTCGCACATTCGGGTCGAGGCTGATCAGGCGGCGGCCGCTTTCGCGTTGCATCAGGGCCAGGAGCGTGTCGGCGATGGGCTGGACCACCAGCGAGAACGAGCCGAAATGCAAGCCGCGTACCTCGGGGCCCAGGTCCGGTAGATGCGCCAGGCTCAGTTGTCGGTCCGCACAGCCTTCGCCGCGAAAACTGTAGTGGGGCGAACCATTGGCGCCCACGGCAACCATTGCCAGGGTGGTCGGTGCGTCGAACTCCACCAGGTATTGGGCGCTGACACCTTCATTGAGCAGCACCTGTTGCAAGCGTCGGCCCAGGTAGTCGGTGGACAGCCCGGTCAACAGCGCCGATTCAACACCCAGGCGGCGCAGCCCCACGGCCACGTTGAACGGTGAACCGCCGGCAATGGCCTTGTAGTTCACTTGCGAGGCCGGGCCATTCGCCTCGGTCTCACTGAAAAAATCAAACAGCGCTTCACCACACACCAAATACATAGTTTCCCGCTCTCAAAGGGTTGCGACGTGTTGTCGATAACGTTCATAAACTTGTTGCGACGCCGCGACATGCGCGGCGATTGGCCGGGTTTCGCTGGTCGGGTCGAGCTTGACGCAGCGCTCGCACAGCTCGGCCAAATCCGTAGGTGAACCCGAGTGACACCATGCTGCCTGAATCGCCGCTCCCAAGGCAGCGGCTTCGCTCTGTTCGGTGCAAATGACCGTGGTGTCCATGGTGTCGGCGACAATCTGCCGCCACACCGCACTCTTCGACCCGCCGCCGATCAGGCGAATGCTCTGGGCCTGGAGCCCGTTGGCCCGCAGCAGGTCCAAGCCATAGCGCAAACCGAAGGTCGTGCCTTCGACCACGGCGCGACACAGGTTGGCCCGGGTCAGGTTGGTGGTGGTCAGGCCCAGCAGGCTGCCGGTGGCATGGGGCAGGGCGGGAACACGCTCGCCGTTGAGGAACGGCAGCATGCACACGCCCTCGGCGCCAATCGGAGCCTGGACCACCAGGGCGTTGAATGTGTCGATGTCCAGCGCCAGCAATTCGCGAATCGCCCCGGTGGCGTTGGTCAGGTTCATGGTGCAGATCAGCGGCAGCCAGCCACCGCTGGAGGAGCAGAACGTCGCCACCGACGGCTGTGGGCTGACCGCAGGTTCGGCGGCATAGGCGTAGACCGTACCGGAGGACCCGAGGCTCATGGTGATCACGCCGGGCTGAATGTTCCCGGTGCCGATGGCGCCCATCATGTTGTCGCCGCCACCACTTGCCACCACGGCGTCAGGGTTGATGCCCAGGTGCGCTGCAATGGCCGGCAGGATGCGTCCGACTGGCTGATGGGCCTCGATCAGTTCCGGCAGCGCCGCCTGCAAGCGTGCGCTGGGGTCGATGTGTTGTAACAGTTGCACGTCCCATTGGCGGGTGCGTACGTTGAAATAGCCGGTTCCCGAGGCGTCGCCGTATTCGCTGCAATGGCGGCCGGTGAGCCAGTAGTTGAGGAAGTCGTGGGGCAGCAGGACGCTGGCGATGCGTTCGAAAACCTGGGGATGCTGCTCCCGTGTCCAGAGCAGTTTGGAAACCGTGTAGCCCGGCGCGATCACCACGCCGAGGCGTTCGAGGCTGCCGTCTTCACCGCCCAGGTGCGCCAGGAGCCGATCGTTTTCCGGCGTTGTCTCGGTGTCGCACCACAGCTTGGCCGGGCGCAAGACCTGGCCCTGGTCATCAAGCAGGACCAGGCCGTGTTGCTGGCCGGAGACGCCGATGCCGAGGATCGCCTGGCCATCGACGCCGGCGTCTGCCAAGGCTTGGTGAGTCGCTTGGGTGAATGCATCGAGCCATTGCTGGGTGTCTTGTTCACGGCGACCGTTGGGGCCGCTGATCATGGCGTGCGCCGCGGCACCCTGGCCCAGGACCTGGCCACTGGTCGCGTCCAGGATCAGCGCCTTGGTGCCTTGGGTGCCGCAGTCGATGCCCAGGAACAGTTGTTGGTTTGCCATGGAAATCCTCGGATCAAAGAACAAAACACAGAACCTGTGGCGAGGGGATTTAGCGAAACGTCGCACCGCCCCGCTGGGTCGCGAAGCGGCCCCCAGACGTACTGTCTGATACACCGAAGCAGCAGAAACATTTGGGGCTGCTTCGCAGCCCAGCGGGGATAAATCCCCTCGCCACAAGAGCGGATCGCGTCGAGCTTAGTTCACGTCAGCCAGTACCCGCTCAAGTGTTCGTGTTACCCCATGCTCACGCAAGCTGTTGCAGCACCATTCGAATGCTGCCACGAACTCCGGCGAGCGGGGAATGGCGGTGCCAAAGATTTCTTCCACCTCCAGCACCCGCTGAGTCACCAGCGCATCGTCAGCCACCAGTGCCTGGCAAAACGCCGCCCGTGGGTCCGGGATTGAATACGTCACGCCGTTTTCGTCCACGCCCTTCAGGTACACGGCCCAGGCCGCCACCACCAGCGCCGCGCGACGGGTTTCGCCACCGTCGGCGATCAAGCGGTTAATGGTCGGCACGGTGAATTTTGGAAACTTCGACGAGCCGTCCGAACAGACCCGTTCCAACTGGTCGGCAATCGCCTGATTGGAAAAACGCTCCACCAGGGTGTTCTTGTAGTCGGTCAGGTCGATGCCCGGCACTGGCGCCAGTTGCGGCGTCACGTCCAGGTCCATGTAGGCGCGCATGTAACGCACGAACAACGGGTCGTTCATGGTTTCGTGGACGAAGCGATAACCCTTGAGAAAACCCAGGTAGGTCAACGCCAGATGGCTGCCGTTGAGCAGCTTGATTTTCATCTCTTCATAAGGTGTGACGTCATCGGTGAACTGCACGCCGACCTTTTCCCAGGCCGGGCGACCGTTGACGAACTTGTCTTCCAGGACCCATTGCACGAATGGTTCGCAGACCACCGGCCAAGCGTCGTCGATGCCATGTTCGTCATGTAGCTGCAAGCGATGCGCGCTGCTGGTCATCGGGGTGATGCGATCGACCATGGCATTTGGAAAACTCACGTTCGCGTCGATCCAATGGCCCAGTTCCGGGTCGCGCAGTGCGGCAAACGCCAGCAGCGCCTTGCGAGTGACTGCGCCGTTGTGGGGCAGGTTATCGCAGGACATCAGCGTGAACGCCGGGGTGCCGGCCGCGCGGCGCTTGGCCAGGGCGGCGCAGAGGAAACCGAAGACGGTTTTCGGAGTGTCAGGATGGGCCAGGTCGTGCTGGATCTGCGGCAGGTGGGCCATGAACTCGCCGTTGCTGTCGTCGATGCAATAGCCGCCCTCGGTGATGGTCAGCGAGACGATGCGGATCTGCGGATCGGCCAGTTTGTCGATCAGCGCCTGGGCGCCATCCTCAGCCAGCAACATGTCATTGATCGCGCCGATCACCCGGACTTCGGTGTCATCGGTGTCGCCCAGTTCGTACAGGGTGAACAGGTAATCCTGGCCGGCCAGGTCATCCCGGGCGCGGCGATCCTCGGCCCGCAGGCCCACGCCGCAGATGGCCCAGTCCAGGTCGGCGCCGGTATTCATCAGCGCATCGGTGTAGTAGGCCTGGTGAGCCCGGTGGAAACCGCCAACGCCGATGTGGGCGATGCCCTGGCGGATGTCGCCCAAAGGGTAGGCGGGCAGGGCGACGTCAGGCTTGAGGTTGTGCAGGTTTTGTCGGTTGAGTTTCATCGCAGGTCTCGGCAATCAGGCGGCGGCGCGCAGCGCGCGGGTCACCGCAACGCCCTCGGCATCGAATAAGTGGCAGTGTTCAGCGTCCAGGTGCAGGCTCAGTTGCTCGCCGAAACGGCTCGCCAGGTCGCCGCGAACGCGCATGGTCAAGGCTTCGCCGGACGCCGTGACGACGTGACAGAAGGTGTCGCTGCCCAGTCGCTCGCTGACGTCGGCGGTGACTTGCAGGGTGCAATCCCCCGGTTGCGCCAGGTTCAGGTGTTCCGGGCGAATCCCCAGGGTCACCGCGCCGCCGACGCTCAGGTTGGCACCGCTCAAGGGCAGGCTGATACGCGTGCCGGCGTCCAGCAGCACTTCACAGCCCAGACTGTCCAGGCCGGTAACCTTGCCTTTGAGAAAGCCCATTTTCGGCGTGCCGAGGAACCCGGCGACAAACAGGTTGGCTGGCTGGTGATACAGGTCCAGCGGTGAGCCGACCTGCTCGATGCGCCCGCCATTGAGCACCACCACCTTGTCGGCCAGGGTCATGGCTTCGACCTGGTCGTGAGTCACGTAGATCATGGTCGCCTGCAGCTCCTTGTGCAGGCGCGCCAGCTCCAGGCGCATCTGCACCCGCAGGGCGGCGTCGAGGTTGGACAGTGGTTCGTCGAACAGGAAGATTTTCGGGTTGCGCACGATGGCCCGGCCGATCGCTACACGCTGGCGCTGGCCACCGGACAGTTGCTTGGGCTTGCGCTCGAGCATCGGCCCCAGCTCGAGGATGCGCGCCGCCTCGTTGACCTTCTTCTCGACCTCGGCCTTGGGTACGCCGGCCAGGTCCAGGGCGAAGGACATGTTCTTGCGCACGCTCATGTGCGGGTACAAGGCGTAGGTCTGGAACACCATCGCCAGGTCACGCTTGGCCGGGCTGACCTCGGTAATGTCCCGGCCATCGAGTTCGATGGTGCCGTCGCTGACCTCTTCCAGGCCGGCGATCAGCCGCAGCAGCGTGGACTTGCCACAGCCTGACGGGCCGACGAAGACCACGAACTCGCGGTCGTTCACCTCAAGGTCGATGCCCTTGATGATGGAGAAACCTTCGAAACCCTTTTGCAAATTCTTGATTTTCAGGTTGGCCATGATGATGGGCCTCCACTTGTCATTTATTCAGTTGGCTGGGAAAGATCGCAGCCTCGTTGCACTCGGCAGCTCCTACAGGGATCGCGGAGGCTGTGAGCTGTGTGTAGGAGCTGGCGAAGCCTGCGATCTTTTGACGGTTCATTTCACCGCGCCGAAGGACAAGCCGCGCACCAGCTGTTTCTGGCTGATCCAGCCGAAAATCAGGATCGGCGCGCAGGCCAGGGTCGAGACGGCCGACAATTTGGCCCAGAACAAACCTTCCGGGCTGGAATAGGAGGCAATCAACGCCGTCAGTGGTGCGGCTTTGGAGGAGGTGAGGTTCAGCGACCAGAAGGCCTCGTTCCAGCACAGGATCAGTGACAGCAGCACAGTGGAGGCCAGGCCGCCCTTGGCAATCGGCAGCAGCACGCGGACCATCTCCTGCCACAGCGTGGCGCCATCCAGGCGTGCGGCCTCGAGGATGTCGCGAGGGATGTCCTTGAAGTAGGTGTAAATCATCCAGACCACGATGGGCAGGTTGATCAAGGTGTAGATGATGATCAGCGCGACACGCGTGTCCAGCAGGCCAAATTGCTTGGCCAGCAGGTAGATCGGCATCAGCACGCCCACCGGCGGCAGCATTTTGGTGGAGAGCATCCACAGCAATGTGCCTTTGGTGCGCTGGGTTTCATAGAACGCCATGGAGTAGGCCGCCGGCACCGCAATCAGCAGGCACAGGGCGGTGGCGCTGAAGGAAATCACCACCGAGTTCCAGGCGAAGCTGAAGTAGTTGCTGCGCTCGTTGATGTGCAGGTAGTTCTCCAGCGTGGGCGCGAAGATGAACTGCGGCGGCGTGGCGAACGCATCGATTTCGGTCTTGAAGCTGGTCAGCACCATCCAGAAGATCGGGAAGAAGATCAGGATCGCGATGGCCCAGGCCAGCGTGCCCAGCAGCAGGCTTTGCAGGCGACGGGATTGTTGAAGAGTCATGGCGACGGCCTCAGTTCTTGTCGGTGAGGTTTTTGCCGATCATCCGGACCAGGATGATGGCGGCGATGTTGGCAATGACCACGGCAATCAGGCCACCGGCCGACGCCATGCCGACGTCGAACTGCACCAGTGCCTGGTTGTAGATCAGGTAGGCAAGGTTGGTCGAGGCGTAGCCAGGGCCACCGTTGGTGGTGGTAAAGATCTCGGCGAACACCGACAGCAGGAAGATCGTCTCGATCATCAGCACCACGGCAATCGGGCGAGCCAGGTGCGGCAGGGTCAGGTGCCAGAAAATCGCGATCGGGCCGGCACCGTCCAGGCGCGCGGCCTCTTTCTGTTCCTGGTCCAGCGACTGCATGGCGGTCATCAGGATCAGGATCGCGAAGGGCAGCCATTGCCAACTCACGATGATGATGATCGACAGCAGCGGGTAATGGGCCAGCCAGTCCACCGGTTGGGCGCCGAACAGTTTCCACACCGAGGCGAGGATGCCCGACACCGGGTGGAAGATCAGGTTCTTCCAGATCAGCGCGCCGACGGTGGGCATGATGAAGAACGGCGAGATCAGCAGCACACGGACGATGCCGCGACCAAAAAACTCACTGGCCTCCAGCAGCGCGCTGATCAACACCCCCAGCACGATACTGATCAGCAGCACGCTGCCCACCAGCAACAAGGTGTTGGTGGCACCGGGCATGAAACCCGAGTCGGTCAGGAAGTAGGTGAAGTTCTCCAGCCCGACGAATTCGTTTTCACCGGGGTAGAGCAGGTTGTAGCGGATCAGCGAGAAGTAGACGGTCATGCCCAGCGGCACGATCATCCACAGCAGCAACAAGGCCACCGAAGGGCTGACCAGGAACCAACCGGGGTTCGCCAGGCGGATCTTGCGTGCCGGCGGGGCAATCTCGATGGGGGCTTTGGCAGTTGTTGTTGAGCTATTCATGGCATTGAACCGATTTTTGCGGGCCTATGAAGATCCCCCTGTGGGAGCGGGCTTGCTCGCGAAAGCGATTTGTCAGTCACATTAATGTTGAATGTGCCGACCTATTCGCGAGCAAGCCCGCTCCCACAGAAAGCGAGAGCAGGCGGCGCGGATTATTTGGGATACCCAGCACGTTTCATCTCGCGTTCGGTGGTGGACTGCGCGGCGGTCAACGCCTGGTCCACGGTCTGCTGGCCGGTCAGCGCGCCGGAAAAGAACTTGCCCACCTGGGTGCCGATGGCCTGGAACTCGGGGATGGTCACCAACTGGATGCCGATGTAGGGCACAGGCTTGAGAGTTGGCGCTTTCGGGTCGGCGACTTTCAACGACTCCAGGGTCACTTTGGCAAACGGCGCGGCCTTCATGTACTCGTCGCTGTAGGTCGAGGTGCGGGTGCCTGGCGGTACGTTGGCAATACCGTCGGTCTTGGCGACCAATTGGCTGTATTCCTTGGACGTCGCCCAGGTGGTAAAGACCGTGGCCGCTTCCTTGGCTTTGGAACTGGCCGGGATGGCCAGTGACCAGGAGTACATCCACGAGGTGCCCTTGGCGGTTTTTTCGTGGGGGGCGAAGGTGAATCCGACGTGGTCGGCCACCTTGCTCTGGGTCTTGTCGGTGACGAACGAACCGGCGACGCTGGCATCCACCCAGATCGCGCATTTGCCGCTGTTGAACAGCGCCAGGTTTTCGTTGAAGCCGTTGCTGGAAGCGCCCGGCGGGCCGGATTTCTTCATATTGTCGACGTAGAAGTTCAGCGCATCCTTCCACTCGGGCCCATTGAATTGCGGCTGCCACTTCTCATCGAACCAGCGCGCGCCAAAGCCGTTGGCCAGGGTGGTGATGAGCGCCATGTTCTCGCCCCAACCGGCCTTGCCCCGCAGGCACAGGCCATATTGTTCCTTGGATTTGTCGGTGAGTTTTTCGGCGAACTCACCGATCTGGGTCCAGGTCGGGTGTTCGGGCATGGTCAGCCCGGCGTTCTTGAACAGGTCCGTGCGGTAATAGGTGATCGAGCTTTCGGCATAGAACGGCAGGGCGTACAGCGAGCCTTTGACCGACAAACCATCACGCACGGAAGGGAATACGTCGTCCAGGTCGTAGGAGGCCGGCAGGTCTTTCATCGGTTCCAGCCAGCCCTTGGCGCCCCAGAGTGCAGCTTCGTACATGCCAATGGTCAGTACGTCGAACTGTCCGCCCTGGGTGGCGATGTCGGTGGTCAGGCGCTGGCGCAGGACGTTTTCTTCGAGCACCACCCAGTTGAGCTTGATGTCCGGGTGCTCGGCCTCGAAGGTTTTCGAGAGCTTTTGCATGCGGATCATGTCGCTGTTATTGACCGTGGCAATGGTGAGGGTCTCTGCGCCGAAGCTGACGCTGCTGAGGGTCATGCAGGTGGAGACAAGCAGAGCTTTTACCGAAGGTTTCATCGCGCACTCCTTTTCCGCGCCCGAAGGCTGCAGAAGGACAGTTATTGTTTTTGTGTCTTCCGGATGAAGGGAAGAATGTGCGCTGATTACAGCCCTCATTGGACGGCGTGACAAATCATCCGTCGCACTTGTGCTGATACTTTTTTGCACTGGGTGGGGTGTGGCGATGGAAATTATCTGTGGGAGCAAGGCTTGCCCGCGATGAAGTTGACGCGGTCTTCCGGGGAACCGAGGCGCCTGCATCGCGGGCAAGCCTTGCTCCCACATGAATCCCGCCACAGAAATGATCCGAGATTCTCAGCCTTGATTCTGCTCGGTCAACCGCTGCACCGCCAGCCGCCGATAATGGGACGGGGTCATGCCCTTGAGTTGCTGGAAACGCCGGTTGAAATTGGAGATGTTGTTGAAGCCGGATTCAAAGCACACGTCTGTCACCGGTTTGTCGCCGTCGGCCAGCAATTCGCAGGATTTGCTGATGCGCAGGCGATTGACGAATTCGATGAAGCAGCGACCGGTGGCCTGTTTGAACACCCGGCTGAAATAGGTGGGTTTCATGCCCAGGTGCTCGGCCACTTCTTCCAGGGACATTTCCCGGGCGTAGTGGGCAAAGATGTAGTCCACCGCGCGGTTGGTGCGGTCGATGCTGTGTTCGTCCGCCGCTTGCGGGGAGGTCGCTCCGGAAAGCAGTTGGTAGTCATCCGTGCCGGCCAGCAGCTCCATCAGGATGAAGAAATGCCCGAGGCGGCTCATGCCCTGGGAATCGGCGATGCGCTGCATCAGGGTCATGGCCTGGCGGATGGTGCGCTTGCAGCGAAACTCGATGCCGTATTGGGCACGTTCGAGCAGCGGTGCGACCGTCTTGAGTTCGGCGAACACCTGGTGGCCGCTTTCGAACAACTCGTCGGTGAAGTTCACCAGCATGTCGCGCTTGTGCACCACTTCGTCCTCGGCCACCTGGCTGATCCAGTTATGGGGCAGGTTGGGGCCGGTGAGGAACAGCGACTGGGGATAGAAGTTGCCGATGTAGTCGCCAATGAACACTTTGCCGGAACTGGCGACGATCAAGTGCAGCTCGTATTCCTTGTGGAAATGCCAGCGCACCAGGGGGCAGGGAAAACCGTGCTGACGGTAGATGATGGACAGCCCGTTATGGTCGTCCATCAACTCGTAGGAGGGGTCGGTGATTCTGGCTGTTCGGGTCATGGGTCTGGCGCTTTTATTGTTATCGCCGTTGGATAATGCCCCCTTCGCCAGGCGGCTGCCACTCTGACGTCTAACCGTTGCGGTTTTTTTCTTCGATCCACTGGGACATGTATTGGGTGCTTTTGTGCTGGTGGTGACGCAGCATGCTGCCGGTGAAGTTGTCCCGACGTCGTTGCGCCAGGTCCGCCCGGCAAGCGTTGATGCTGTCGATCAGCGCCGGGCCGTGCACCTGTTGCCGGTAGCGGTTCTCCAGCAGGGCGAGGCCCGCATCCTGGGCCTGGGTCCAGCGTGCCGGGTCGCGATACAACTGCACCGCCGCATTGGCGATGCCTTCGGCGCTCTGGGCAATCACGCCGGGCCAGGGCATGCCGCCGTGCATGGCTTCGGCGCCCACGGGCGTGGTGACGTTGGGGGTGCCGCAGCGCATGGCGTCGATCAACTTGCCCTTGATGCCGGCGCCGAAACGCAGCGGCGCCAGGCAGATGCGTGCCGCCGACATCACCTGCAAGGCGTCCTCGGCCCAGTTCATGATGTGAAAGCCCTGGGCCGGGTTGTGCAATGCGGCGGCCTTGGGTGGGGTGTAGGCGCCGTACAGGTGCAGTTGCGCACCGGGTAATTGTTGGCGGATCAGTGGCCAGATGGCGTTTTTCATCCAGAGCACGGCGTCCCAGTTCGGCGCGTGGCGGAAGTTGCCGATGCTGAGAAAATGCGCTCGCTCCTCGAACGGCACGGGCTGTTCGCTGGGCAGGTCCAGCATCAACGGGCACCAGAGCAGCAGGTTGCGGGGTAACTTGAAGTGTTCCACCAACAGTTCGATTTCAACCTCGGACACCATCAGGTTGAGGTCGCAGCGGTACAGGGCGGCGATTTCCCGTTTGGCCAGGTCGGTGTCGGCCATCCGCTGGAACTCCTCGTCCAGGGCCGGGGCGAAGAGGTCGCTGAAATCCTCGCCAGCCTCATCGTGCTTCAGGCGGTCCTTCAAACGCTGGTGCCGAGCGTGGCGCAGGCTCTGCAAGTCTGACGTCTCCAGCACCCGCAGGGCGCCGGGGCAGTGCTTCTCGACCCGCCAGCCGAACTGTTCTTCCATCATGAATTGGTCGAACAGCACGATATCCGGTGCCAGCTCGCTGATGAAGGCGTCGAAGCTGCTGCTATTGAGTTCGATCGGCACTTCGCGGATGCCCAGTGCGACCAGGTCGGCGCGCTGCTCGCCCGGGCCCGCCGGGCTGCTGAAGGTGATGTCCCAGCCTTGCCCGAGGAACGTGTCGAGGATCTGCATGATATGCCCGCTGGCAGCCGATGAGCGCGGCTCGGGCCAGACATAGCCGATAACCAGGACCTTGGTGGCGGTGGGGTGATGCATGAGCAGGGGGTTCCTCGGAGCGATTCAGGCGCCGTCGGCGCGCGGGGCGCCGATAGTGACCAAGAATGCGATCCGGCTCAAGCAAGAATGCGTTTGACCTTGTCGCGCAACTGATCGATGGAGAAGGGCTTGCCGATCACTGACATGCCTTCAGGCACATCGATGCTTTCGGCATAACCGCTGGCAAACAGCACCGGCAGCGCCGGCCGCATGGACCGAGCCTGCTTGGCCAGTTCCCGCCCGTCCATTACCGGCAGGCCGACGTCGGTCATCATCAGGGCAATGGCTTGCTCGTCGTTGCGCAAAAACGCCAGCGCCTGCTCACAACCATCTGCCTCCAGCACCTGGTATTCCAGTTCCTCAAGCACGTCGACGATCAGCATCCGCACAATGTCGTCGTCTTCGACTACCAGGATGGTGGGCTTGGGAGGAGGAGGGGTGGACATAGTAGGCATTCTCGAAGATGGGAGCGGGAGGGGGCTCGAAAAAAAACGGCCCCTTTCTTGAGCCTCTTTTATGAGCCTCTTTTATGAGTAAGCGCCGAGGTGGCACAAGTTCCCAGGGTTGTACAAGAAAGGATCTATAGTACAAGAGCTGACAAGGATAGTCGCTTCCTTGCTACAAGGTAGATCGTCGCGGGACTTGCGCCTTTGACTCGTCAGATAATGTGGATCCAAACGCCGTTTTTCGGGCAAACTCCACGGTTTTCAACTGTCCACCAAGGCCCTTTCCATGACTCCTTCGTCTTCGGTCGACGAGCAAAGTTTTCGCAAGCTCCTGAGCCGCAATATCAGCCTGCCGCTGGGCATGGGCGCCCTCAGCGCGGTGTTTTTCATTATCCTTGTCACGTACCTGCTGTCGGTGATCCAGTGGGTCGGGCATACCGACCGGGTGATCAATAATGCCAATGAGGCGCTCAAGCTGAGCGTGGACCTGGAAACCGGCATGCGTGGCTACCTGTTGAACGGTGACGAGCACTTTCTCGAGCCCTATGAAGTGGCCAAGCCGCGGATTGCCGTCGCGCTGGATACACTGCTGGAATTGACAGCCGACAACCCCGTCCAGACCGACCGGTTGCACAAGATACAAGCGCTCCAGACGGAATGGTCCACGTACGCCCAGGGCATGATCGACCTGCAACGCAGCAGCGGGGATTACCGGAGCGCGGCGAGGTCCGGGCGCGGCAAGCGCTTGACGGACGAGATCCGCCACACCTTCGAGGAAATCGTCGATACCGAGCAGCAACTGCGCGCGGCGCGCAACCAGGACGTGCGCACTACCACGGTCTGGAGCATTGCCCTGTACCTGCTGTTCGTCGCCGCTGTCAGTGGGTTGCTGGCCTACGTCGGCCGCCGGGATCTGTTGAGCTTGTCCGAGAGCTACAGCGCCAGCCTGAAAGTCCAGCAACGCAGCGCCTTGCACCTGGAGAAGCAGGCCTGGTTGCGCAATGGCCAGACGCTGCTGGCCGAACAGGTCCTGGGGCAGTTGTCCCTGAACCTGTTGGGCCGCAATATCCTGCAGTTCTGTGCGAAGTACCTGGATGTGGCGGTCGCTGCACTCTATACGCGGGAAGAAAATGGCGTCCTCAAGCGCGTCGCCACCTATGGCCTGTCCCGGGAGGATGACCAGCAGCAACAGATGATCGTCGACGGTGAAGGCATCGCCGGCCAGGCCGTGCAACAGGGCCGCCTCATCCGCCTGGACGACGTACCGGACGATTACCTCAAAGTCAGCTCCGGATTGGGGCAAGGCTTGCCCAACAGCGTGCTGGTGGTGCCCACCAGTGACGATGACCGGATCAACGGGGTCATCGAGCTGGGCTTCCTGCGGCCATTGACCGAGCGCGATATCGAGCTGTTGGAGTTGATCGCCGGCAATATCGGCACCTCCATCGAGGCCGCCCGTTATCGCCAGCGCTTGCAGGAAGTACTGGCCGAAACCCAGCAGTTGAACGAAGAACTGCAAGTGCAGCAGGAAGAGCTCAAGACCGCCAACGAGGAGCTGGAAGAGCAGTCACGCATCCTCAAGGAATCCCAGGCCCACCTGGAAGCCCAGCAACAGGAGCTGGAGCAGACCAACGAGCAATTGGCCGAGCAGCGCGACGCCATGGACCAGAAGAACAGCGAGCTGAACCTGGCCCAGATCCAATTGCAGGAGCGCGCCGAAGAGTTGCAGCGTTCGAGCAAGTACAAATCCGAGTTTCTGGCCAATATGTCCCACGAGCTGCGCACGCCGCTCAACAGCTCGCTGATCCTGTCCAAGCTGCTGGCGGAAAACCCGCAGCAGAACCTCAGCGAGGAACAGGTCAAGTTCGCCGAGTCGATCTACTCCGCCGGCAACGACCTGTTGAACCTGATCAACGATATTCTCGACATCTCCAAGGTCGAGGCCGGAAAGCTGGAAGTGCGCCCGGAAAACACCAGCGTGCAGCGTCTGGTGGAGGGCCTGCGGGACATGTTCGAGCCGTTGGCAGCCGACAAGGGCCTGGGATTCGAGGTCCAGGTATTGCCCGATGCGCCGGCGATGCTCTACACCGACCGCCAGCGCCTGGAGCAGGTGATCAAGAACCTGCTGTCCAATGCCGTGAAGTTCACCGAGCAAGGCTCCGTCTGCCTGGCTGTGGCCGGGCAGCCGGGTTCGGGCATCGCGTTCATGGTGCGCGACTCGGGGATCGGCATCGCCGCCGATCAGCAGCAGAGCATCTTCGAAGCGTTCCGCCAGGCCGATGGCACGACCAACCGTCGTTACGGCGGCACGGGCCTGGGGTTGTCGATTTCCCGGGACCTGGCCATGTTGCTGGGCGGCTCTATCTCGGTTTCCAGCGAGCCTGGGCAGGGCAGCGTGTTTACGCTGGTAATGCCTGAGCGTTATGTCGAGCCCGGGGACACGCCGACAGCGCTGATGACCTTCACCCCGACGGCCACCGCGCCAGCGCCGGTTGCGCCAAAAGCCGCCCCGGCACCGCTGATCGCTGAAGTGGATACGCCGATTGCCCGCTTCGCCGACGACCGCGACAAGGCGCCGTTCGACACCCGGTGCATTCTGGTGATCGAGGACGAACCCAAGTTCGCCCACATCCTGTTCGACCTGGCCCATGAGCTCGGTTACCAGTGCCTGGTGGCCCACGGTGCCGATGAAGGTTTCGACCTGGCTTTGCAACTGGCCCCCGACGCCATCCTGTTGGACATGCGCCTGCCGGACCATTCCGGGCTGACGGTGTTGCAGCGGCTCAAGGAGCGAGCCGAAACCCGGCATATTCCGGTGCACGTGATTTCCGTCGAAGACCGCGTCGAAGCCGCCATGCACATGGGCGCCATCGGCTATGCCGTCAAGCCGACCACCCGTGAAGAACTCAAGGATGTATTCGCCCGCCTTGAGGCCAAGCTGACCCAGAAGGTCAAGCGGGTGCTGCTGGTGGAGGACGATGACCTGCAGCGTGACAGTATTACCCGGCTGATCGGCGATGATGACATCGAGATCACCGCCGTTGGCCTGGCCCAGCAAGCCCTGGACCTGCTGCGGACCAATGTCTACGACTGCATGATCATCGACCTCAAGTTGCCGGACATGCTCGGCAATGACCTGCTCAAGCGCATGTCCAGCGAAGACATCTGTTCCTTCCCGCCGGTGATCGTCTACACCGGGCGCAACCTGACCCGTGACGAAGAGGCCGAACTGCGCAAGTATTCGCGCTCGATCATCATCAAGGGTGCCCGTTCGCCAGAGCGCCTGTTGGACGAGGTGACACTCTTTCTGCACAAAGTCGAATCCCGGTTGTCCCATGAACGGCAGCGGATGCTCAAGGCCGCCCGCAGCCGCGACAAGGTGTTTGAAGGCCGCAAGGTGCTGCTGGTGGACGACGATGTGCGCAACATCTTTGCCCTGACCAGCGCCCTGGAGACGAAGGGGGCGATCGTTGTCATCGGCCGTAACGGCTTCGAGGCGATCGATCGCCTGAACGAGTTCGACGATATCGATCTGGTGCTGATGGATGTAATGATGCCGGAGATGGACGGTTTCGAAGCCACCGCGCTGATCCGCAAGGACCCGCGCTGGCGCAAGCTGCCCATTATTGCCGTGACGGCCAAGGCCATGAAGGATGATCAGGAGCGCTGCCTGGCGGCGGGTTCCAACGACTACCTGGCCAAACCGATCGATCTGGATCGTCTGTTCTCGCTGATTCGCGTGTGGTTGCCGAATATGGAAAGAATTTAGTGGAACGTGACACTGACATTGAACTTCGTTTGTTGATCGAAGCGATCTACCTCAAGTACAGCTACGATTTTCGCGATTATTCCGGTGCGTCCATCAAGCGCCGGGTCCACCATGCGCTGAGCCAGCTCGAGTGCAGGACCATCTCGGCATTGCAGGAGCGCGTGCTGCACGACCCGGGGGCGTTCATGCAGTTGCTGCAACTGCTGACGATCCCGGTCAGCGAGATGTTTCGCGACCCCTCGCATTTCCTCGCGATCCGCGAGGAAATCGTGCCGCTGCTCAGGACGTACCCTTCGATCAAGATCTGGATCGCTGGTTGCAGCACGGGGGAGGAGGTCTACTCCATGGCGATCCTGCTGCGCGAAGAAGGCCTGCTGGACCGCACGCTCATCTATGCCACCGATATCAACCCGCGCTCGTTGGAAAAAGCCAAGCAGGGGATTTTCTCCCTGGAGAACGTGCGCACCTATACCCAGAACTACCAGGCCGCCGGAGGCCGGCGCTCGTTTGCCGATTACTATACCGCCGCCTACGATTATGCGATGTTCGACAAAACCCTGTGCGAGAACGTGACCTTTGCCGATCACAGCCTGGCGACCGACAGTGTCTTTTCAGAAACCCAGTTAATTTCCTGTCGTAACGTATTGATATATTTCAATAAGAAACTACAGGATCGTGCGTTTGGGCTGTTTCATGAGTCCCTTTGTCACCGTGGTTTCCTGGTATTGGGCAGTAAGGAGACGTTGGATTTTTCGGCTTACGGCCATCGATTCGAGCCGTTGGTCAAACAGGAACGGATCTATCGCAAGTTATGAACCAGACGAAGGACAGATCCAACCCGCCCATCGAGGCCATTGTCGTCGGTGCATCGGCCGGTGGCGTCGAAGCGTTGCTCAGGGTCTTCGGACACCTGCGCAAGGGTTTTGGCGTGCCCATCCTGGTGGTATTGCATTTGCCGGACGAGCGCGAAAGCCAACTGGCCCGTGTCTTCGGACATCGTCTGGCGGTGCCGGTGGAGGAAGCCCGGGACAAGCAAGACATCGTGCCGGGAACCTTGTATGTCGCCACGCCTGGCTATCACTTGTCGGTCGAGGCTGACCGTAGCCTGTCGTTGAGCCTGGAGGAACCGGTGCATCATTCGCGGCCGTCCATCGATGTGTTGTTTGAATCGGCCGCCGATGTCTATGGCCAGAAATTGCTGGCCGTGGTGCTGACCGGCGCCAACAACGATGGCGCCTGTGGCTTGGCGAAGGTCAGGGCACTGGGCGGGATCACGGTGGTCCAGGACCCCGGTGAAGCCCAGGTCTCGACCATGCCCGAAGCGGCGCTGGCCCTGCACGAGCCCGACCATATCCTTACTTTGCAAGGCATCGGCCAATTGCTGGCCGGGCTGGAATGAACCACATGCCAAGAGATGTTCAAGCCAAACTGCTGATCGTCGATGATCTGCCTGAGAATCTGTTGGCCCTGGAAGCGTTGATCAGGGGGCACGACCGCGAGGTCTTCAAGGCACCGTCGGCGGACGAAGCGCTGTCGCTGTTGCTGCAACACGACTTTGCCTTGGCCATCATCGATGTGCAGATGCCGGAGATGAATGGTTTCCAACTGGCCGAGCTGATGCGCGGCACGGAGAAGACCCGCAGCATTCCGATCATCTTCGTCAGTGCCGCCGGTCGTGAACGCAACTATGCCTTTACCGGTTATGAAAACGGTGCGGTGGACTTCCTGCACAAGCCGCTGGACACCCAGGCGGTCAAAAGCAAGGTCAATGTGTTCGTCGAGTTGTACCGTCAACGAAAGGCCATGAAGGAGCAGGTCGTAGCCCTTGAGCAGAGTCGCCGCGAGCAGGAGGTGCTGTTGCAGCAACTGGAGACCACCCGCGGCGAGCTGGAGCAAGCGGTGCGCATGCGTGACGACTTCATGTCCATCGTCGCCCACGAGGTGCGTACGCCCCTCAATGGTCTCATTCTCGAGACACAATTGCGCAAGATGCACCTGGCCCGGGACAACGCCGCCGCCTTCAGCCTGGATAAAGTGCGGGCGATGGTCGAACGCGACGAGCGGCAGATCAAGAGCCTGATCCGGCTGATCGAGGACATGCTGGATGTGTCGCGGATTCGCACCGGCAAGCTTTCGATCCGTCCGACCCGCTTCAACCTGACGGCATTGGTGGAGAACCTGCTGCGCAATTTCCAGCCGCAGATCGCCGTCGCCGAGTGCTCGTTGACCTGCATGGCTGAACCTGCGGTGGAGGGGCTTTGGGATGAGTTTCGTATCGAGCAGGTGGTCTCGAACCTGTTGACCAATGCGTTGCGCTACGGCGGCAAGGGCCCGATCGAGGTGCGCGTCTACAAGACGCCCGACCACGCCTGCATCGAGGTCCAGGACCATGGCATCGGTATCAGCGAGGAAAACCAGAAACGTATCTTCCAGCAGTTCGAGCGCGTATCGTCCAAGGCGGCCGCTGCTGGCCTGGGCCTGGGGCTGTTCATTTCCGAGCAGATTGTCGCGGCCCATGGCGGGACGATCACGGTCAACAGTCGCCTCAATGACGGGGCCTTGTTTCGTGTTTGCCTGCCCTTGCAGAAAACTGTCTTGGACAAAACCGCCGAACAGACGCAACCTCTGCGAGACCCCAAGGTCGTATCAGCAGCTATTGATCGAACAAAGGCTTCTCATGAGTGAAGATGCGCAAGATGTTGTATTGATCGTCGAGGATGACCCGTCGATCCTGATGGTGCTGTCGGCTTACCTGTCGGGCGAGGGATACCGGGTGCTGCAGGCCGAAAACGGTGCCCAGGCGTTCGAGATCCTGGCGAGCAAGCCTCATCTGGACATGATGATTACCGACTTCCGCCTGCCGGGTGGTATCTCCGGGGTGCAGATCGCCGAGCCTGCGGTCAAGTTGCGCCCCGAGCTGAAGGTCATTTTCATCAGCGGCTACGCGCAGGAAGTGCGCGACACCGATAGCCCCATTACCCGCAAGGCGCCGATCCTGGACAAGCCGTTCGACCTGGATGAGTTGCAGAGCATCATGCAGTCGATGTTGTCGTAGGTTTCAAAAGTATTGTTTGGATTGGGCAAGGCTTTTGTGGGAGCAAGGCTTGCCCGCGATGAGGGCTGCTCGGTCTTTCTGAAACCGAGGTGACTTCATCGCGAGCAAGCTTTGCTCCCACAGAATCAAGGATCTTCCCACAGAATCAAGGATCTTCCCACAGAATCAAGGATCTTCCCACAGAGTTAAGGATCTTCCCACAGAGTTAAGGGCCCTCTCACTGAATCAAGGAACCGTGATCATCTCCCGCACCTTGGCCGTCAACAAATCAAACGTGAACGGCTTGGTGATCATCTGCATCCCCGGGTCCAGGAAGCCGCCGCGTACCGCTGCGTGTTCCGCATAACCGGTGATGAACAGCACCCGCAGGTCCGGGCGGATCTGCCGGCCGATTTCCGCCAGTTGCCGGCCATTCATGCCGGGCAGGCCCACGTCGCTGATCAGCAGGTCGATGCGTTGGCCTGACTGGAGGATCGGTATTGCGCTGTTGGCGTCGGCCGCTTCCACAAAGGCATAGCCCAGCTCGCTCAACACCGCGCTCACCAGCACTCGCACCGCTGGATCGTCCTCGACGATCAGCACGGTCTCACCGTCCTGCGCATAGGGTGCGTGTGGGGTGGTGACCTGAGGTTCGTGTATTTCCTCACCGCGAAAGCGCGGCAGGTAAAGGTTCACGGTGGTGCCTTTGTCGACTTCGCTGTCGATGGTCACATGGCCACGCGATTGCTTGCTGAACCCATAGATCATCGACAGGCCCAACCCGGTACCCTGGCCGATTGGCTTGGTGGTGAAGAACGGATCGAACGCGCGACCGATGATCGCTTCGGGCATGCCGCAACCGCTGTCCTGCACGCTCAGCACCACATAGTCGCCGGGTTCCAGGTTGGTGTAGGCGTCGGTGAAATCGGCGTCCAGGTGCTGGTTGCAGGTCTGTACCACCAGGTTCCCGCCGTTGGGCATGGCATCCCGGGCGTTGAGGACCAGGTTGAGCAGGGCGCTTTCCAGTTGGTTGGGGTCGGCTTCGGCGACCCAGAGCTGTTCGTCCAGCCGCATGTCCAGGCGGATACTTTCGTTGAGGCTGCGTTGCAGCAACTCGCCCATGGACAGCACCAGCGTGTTCATCTGGACGGCCTTGGAGTCCAGTGATTGCCGACGGGAAAACGCCAGCAGGCGATGGGTCAGGCCGGCGGCGCGGTTGGCCGAGGTCACGCCCAGGTCGATCAGGCTGTCCAGGTCTTCGGTGCGGCCCCGGGCCAGACGTCGGCGCAGCAGTTCGAGGCTGCCGATGATCCCTGTGAGCATGTTGTTGAAGTCGTGGGCGATACCGCCGGTGAGCTGGCCGACCGCTTCCATTTTCTGCGACTGGCGCAGGGCTTCTTCGTTATGGCGCAACTGGGCGGTGCGTTCTTCCACTTGCTGTTCGAGGGTTTCAAGGGTGGTTTGCAGGCGCAGTTCGCTGTTGCTGAGGTCGATCAGGCGGTCGCGGGCTTCGTACTGCCTTCGACGGCCGCGCAGGGCGGTGGTCACCAGGCTGATCAGGGTCACCGGGTGGAAAGGGCGCTCGAGAAAGGTCACGTTGCCCAGTTGTGTACCGATACGCGCCGCCGGGTTCTGTTCCGGGCCGCCGTGATGGGTCAGCAAGACAATGGGCAGGTCAGACCAGGCCGGCTGCTGCTCGATGTGCAGGAACAGCGCTTCCAGATCGGGCCCCACCAGGGCTTCCGAGGAAATCACCAGCAGGCCGGCACCTTTTTCCAATTCTTCGCACAAATGGCCCAGATGACGGCAAATGAGGCCGGCGAAACCGGCTTCATTGAGGATCATCAAGGCGATCTGGCTGTCCCGTCCCAGCGGCGCGAGGATCAGCGCCCGTTCGGACAGGGGCTCGGCCAGCGTCACCGGTGTTCATCCCCGAGCAACGGGTTGCTCTCGCCCATGTAAGTGGGAACCCCTCGCAAGACGCCTTGGAACGCTTCGAGCGGTTCGCCGATGGTCATGCCCAAGCCGCTGATGCGGTATTCGCGGATGGTCGACTCATGGCTGCCCGTACGTTTCTTGATGATGGAAATCGCCCGACGAACCTTGCCCAGCGCTTCGAAATAACGCAAAAGAATCACCGTGTCAGCCAGGTAAGTAATGTCCACGGGCGCCTGCATGTCGCCGACCAGGCCGTGCTGGGCTACGGTCATGAAGGTCGCCGCGCCCTTGCGGTTGAGATAGAGCAACAATTCATGCATGTGCAGCACCAGGGCATTCTCTTCCGGCATGGCCGCCTGGTAACCGTTGATGCTGTCGATGACCACGGTCTTGATGTCGCCCTCATCGACGCAACGGCGCACGCGGTGGGAGAACTCGCCAGGGGACAGCTCGGCGGCGTCCACTTGTTCGATCAGCAGGTTGCCGGTCTCTTGCAGGGCTTGTAGATCGATACCGATGTTTTTCATGCGTTCGAACAACAAGCCCAGTTCTTCATCGAAGATGAACAGCGCGGCCTTCTCGCCGCGGCGCACAGCGGCGGCGGCAAAAATCAGTGCTATCAGCGACTTGCCGGTCCCCGCCGGGCCCAGGATCAACGTGCTGGAACCAGTCTCGATACCGCCGCCCAGCAGCGAGTCCAGTTCGCCGATGCCGCTGGAGAGTTGTTGGCGCAGGTACTGGCCGCGGTGTTCGGCGGCCACCAGGCGTGGGAAGACGTGCACGCCGTCACCCATGATGGTGAAGTCATGGTAACCGCCGCGGTATTTCTGCCCGCGATACTTGACCACTCGGATCCGCCGCCGTTCGGCGCCATAGTTGGGCGTCAGTTCTTCCAGGCGAATCACCCCGTGGGCGACGCTGTGCACGGTCTTGTCCAGGGACTCGGTGGTCAGGTCGTCGAGCAACAGGACCGTGGCGTCGTAGCGCACGAAGTAGTGCTTGATCGCGAGGATCTGGCGCCGATAGCGCAGGGAGCTTTGCGCCAGCAGGCGAATCTCCGAGAGGCTGTCGAGCACCACCCGGGTTGGCTTGACCCGTTCGACCACTTCGAAGATCTGCCGGGTCGCCTCGCCCAGCTCCAGGTCCGAGGAGTACAGCAAGCTTTGCTGGTGCTCGGCATTGAGCAGGCTTTCGGGTGGGGTCAGCTCGAAAATATGAATATTGTCGTCCAGCGTCCACCCGTGGGAGGTTGCGCCCTGACGCAGTTCACGCTCGGTTTCCGATAGCGTGATGTACAACGAGCGCTCGCCAGCCTTGGCGCCGGCCAACAGAAAATGCAGCGCGACCGTGGTCTTACCAGTCCCCGGTTCCCCCTCAAGCAGGAACACATGGCCGCGGGACAAACCACCGGAAAGGACGTCGTCCAGTCCTTCGATGCCGGTGGCGGCTTTTGCACTGATCAACTCGTTAGATGTAGACAAAAATAGCCCTCTCATGACTAGGGAAGTGGGCAGCAGGCGGGGTAACGCCTGAATTCAACTGCCTGAACACTTGACCCTTGGCGGTGATGGCGGTTCCGCTTATATCGATAAAACGCGGTGTGCTGCACAACTTTGTAGGAGCTGTCGAGCGAAGCTAGGCTGCGATCTTGTCCCAGACAATTGAGTCGCAAGCGAAAGATTAAGATCAAAAGATCGTCCGAACGCGGCCCGAGCCTTCGGCAGCGCCTACAGGCCTTGTTGCAGCGCCGGGTCGTCAGGGTTCAATTGTTCAAGTTGCGCCAGCAGGACTTGAACATTCTGCAACTGGCCGGTCTCCTGCCAATAGTTGATCAGCAGCACCCGTGCCTTGCGGTCGGCGGGGTAGCGCTGGACGATTTCCTGCAACTGTTTCTGCGCCGCTTCCACTTCCTGCTCGGCATGCAGGGTGGTCGCCAGGTCATAGCGGTAATGGCGGTTCTCGGGCTCCAGTTCCACGGCTTTTGCCAAGCCAAGCAGCGCATACTCGTTCTGACCGTGTTGCAGCAGCCACATGCCCAGCGCATGTTGCAGATAAGCCGACGCTGGCTGGGTCTGCAACTGTCGGGCGAGCAATTGTCGTGCGGCTTCGCCCTGGCCTTGTTTGTCCAGCACTTCGATCTGCATGACCAGCGCCGGCAGGTTGTTCGGTTGCAGGCGCAAAGTCTGCTCAAGCGCCAGTTGGGCTTTCTTCAGTTCGGCGTTGTGCAGGTGCAGTCGGGCGAGCTGGTAGTGGGTCTCAGCGGTTTTCGGACCGTCCTCGAGCACCTGTTCCCAGGTGTCGATGGCTAACTGCATCGCCCCGAAATACAAGCCGAGGTCATCCGGCGACAAGCCCAGCAGCGCGTTCACGGCGGCGAATCGGACGTTCTGGTCATCATCATCCAGGAGCGGGCCGAGCAACAGGCTGCGCTGGCCGGTCGGCACCAGCCCGACGATGCTGCCGATGGCGGCTCGACGCACGTCCGGCGATTCGCTGTGCAGGTCCGCGTCCGCCAGTTTCAGGGCTTGAGGGCTGGGGTAGTTGGGCAGTTCGGCGTGCAGCCATACGCGGCGCTTGGGCGAGAGGTCCGGACGCCCCAATTGCTGGTAAAGCATCCGTGCCGCCCCTGGCTGCCCATTACGGGCGTTTTCCAAGGCATCACTGTAGCCACGCTTGATCGCTTCGGGGATTTGCGGCGTGGTGCTGCGTAGCCACACCGCGACAAGACCGATCAACAACAGGACACAGAGGCTGAGGAGCAGAAAGCGGCGGCGAGGCGAGAGCATGCAGGGAATCCATTACCAGAAGCGTGAAATGTCGCAAGCTTCGGTCAGGTAAGGGCTTGAGTCAAACCCTGTGAAGCATCTCATGCGCCCAGGGTAAGTTTGCCCGAGTCAATGTGGGAGCAAGGCTTGCCCGCGATGAGGGCGGCACATTTAGCATCAACGTAACTGACACACCGCTATCGCGAGCAAGCTTTGCTCCCACAGGGTTGTCCTCAGCAAGCTTTGCTCCCACAGGGTGCTCCTACAGGAGGAGGTGGAGGTTAGCGTCAGCCGAAAAAAAGCCCCGCGTCCAAATGAGAGGCGGGGCAAAAATTTGGCTGGTTGCGGCCAACCAAAGGAGCTCGGTTGAGCAGGGGGGATCAGTTGCTGGCAACGGTCTCCGGCTTCCAGCCGCCGCCCAGGGCCTTGTAGATCGCGACGATGCCGCGGTACAGGTCCACTTCGGCCTGGGCCTGGGTGTCTTCGGCGGCCAGGCGTTCGCGCTGGGCGTCGAGCAGCACGAGGAAGTCCTCGGTGCCTTCGCGGTAGCGAATCTCGGCCAGGTCGGCGGCGGCGCGGCTCGATTCACTCTGGCGGATCAGCGAGATCAGCCGTTGTTGGCGCTTGCCGTAGTCGCTGAAGGCGTTTTCCGATTCTTCCAGGGCCAGCAGCACTTGCTGTTCGTAGGTCGCCAAGGCGCCGTCCGCTTCGGCGTCGGCACCGCGCAAGCGAGCCCGCACGCTGCCCAGGTCGAAAGCCGCCCAGGTAATGCTCGGGCCCAGCGCCCAGGCGTTGGCCGCCGAGGAGCCGATCTGCGAACCGCGTCCAGCCGTGAAGCCAAGGAAACCGCTCAGGCTGACCCGTGGGAACAGGTCGGCCTTGGCCACGCCGATGCGCGCCGTGGCAGCGGCCAACTGGCGTTCGGCACTGAGAATGTCCGGGCGCCGTTGCAGCAGTTCACCCGGATCGCCGATGGGCAGGGCCTTGGCGATGGCGGGCAACTGTTTCGGGCTCAGGTCCACACTGAGTTTGTCCGGACGCTCGCCCAGCAACGTGGCGATGCGATTGCGTTGGCGCACCTGTTCGCCCTGCAGCTGCGGCACGCTGGCTTCCACCGCGGCCAGGCGGGCATCGGCACGCACCACATCGAGCTGATCGCCGACGCCGGCATCACGCAGGCTTTCGGTGATCTTGCGCGAATCCTGCTGGTTCTTGAGGTTCGCCAGGGCGATCTTTTCCCGCAGTTGGGCGCCGCGCAATTGACCGTAGGCATCCACCAGTTCGGCGATCATCGTCACCTGCAACTGGTAGAGATCGGCTTCGACTGCCTGCTGGTCGGCATCGGTGGCTTCCAGGTTACGCTGGATGCGCCCGAACAAGTCCAGCTCCCAGGCCATGTCCAGGCCCAGGTCGTAACGCTCGGAGTTGACCCGGTCGTCCGTTTGCCCCATCGGGTTCTGGCCTTTGCCCAGTTCGCTGCTGGCGCGGCTGGTAATGGTCGGCATGGCGTCATTGCTGGCGTCATCGCGAATCGCCCGGGCGGCCCGCAAGCGGGCGAAAGCCACGCGCAACTCGCGGTTGCCTTCCAGCGAGCGGGTCACCAACGCGTTTAGGGTCGGGTCGTCGAACTGCTGCCACCAGATGCCTTCGAAACGGGCTCGGTCGAAGTTCTTCTGGCCGGCGGCGCCGTCGGTGGCGGTGGTGATGTTCGCCGCCTCCGTTTGCGGGGCCTTGTAGTCCGGGCCCACGGCACAGGCACTCAAGGCCAACACCAGCAAGCTCGGCACGAACGCTTTCAAACTCATTGTTGCGCCTCCAGTTTCAAAGCCCGGGCCGCTTTGCGGGCCTCGCTGCGCTCGACGAAGTTGCGGATCAGTACATAGAACACAGGGGTGAGCAGCAGGCCGAAGAAGGTCACGCCGAGCATCCCGGAGAACACCGCCACACCCATGGCGTGGCGCATTTCCGCACCTGCGCCGCTGGAGAACACCAAGGGCACCACGCCCATGATGAAGGCGAAAGAGGTCATCAGGATCGGCCGCAGACGCAGGCGGCACGCTTCGAGGACCGCCGCCAGCGGGTTCATGCCTTCGAGCTGTTTATCCTTGGCGAACTCGACGATCAGAATCGCGTTCTTGCAGGCAAGTCCCACCAGTACGATCAAGCCGATCTGGGTAAAGATGTTGTTGTCGCCACCGGAGAGAATCACCCCGGTAATCGCCGACAACAGGGTCATCGGTACGATCAGGATCACCGCCAATGGCAGGCTCCAGCTTTCGTACTGCGCCGCGAGCACCAGGAACGCCAGCAGTACGCAGAGCGGGAACACGAACAGCGCGGTGTTGCCCGAGAGGATCTGCTGGTAGGTCAGGTCGGTCCACTCGTAGGTCATGCCGTTGGGCAATTCGTCCTTGAGCAGTTTCTCGATGGCCTTTTCAGCCTGGCCGGAGCTGTAGCCCGGGGCGGCGGCACCGTTGATTTCGGCCGTGATGAAACCGTTGTAGTGCATCACGCGGTCTGGCCCCGAGGTGTCGCTGACCTTGATGAAGGTCGCCAGCGGGATCATCTCGCCACGGTTGTTGCGCACCTTGAGCTGGCCGATCTGGTCCGACTCGAGACGGAACTGCTGCTCAGCCTGGACGTTGACCTGGTAGGTACGGCCGAAGCGGTTGAAGTCGTTGGCATACAACGAACCCAGGTAGATCTGCAGGGTGTCGAAGATGTCGCTGACGGCCACGCCGTGGGTCTTGGCTTTTTCACGGTCGATGGCGGCATCGACCTGGGGCACGTTCACGGTGTAGCTGGTGAACAACCCGGCCAGTTCCGGCACGTTCTGGCTCTTGGTAATGATGTTCATGGTTTCTTTGTACAGCTCGTCGTAGCCCAGGTTGCCCCGGTCTTCGATTTGCAGGCGGAAACCACCGATCGTGCCCAGGCCCTGTACCGGCGGCGGCGGGAAGATCGCCATGTAGGCTTCCTGGATCCCGGCGTACTGGCCGTTCAAGGCGCCGGCGATGGCGCCGGCCGACATGCTCGGGTCCTTGCGCTCGTCGAAGGGCTTGAGGGTCACGAACACGATGCCGGCGTTCGGGCTGTTGGTGAAACCGTTGATCGACAGGCCCGGGAAGGCCACGGCGCTTTCAACGCCCGGTTGCTTGAGGGCCAGGTCCGACATGCGCTTGATCACGTCTTCGGTGCGATCCAGGCTCGCGGCATCCGGCAGTTGGGCGAAGGCCACCAGGTATTGCTTGTCCTGGCCGGGTACGAAGCCGGTCGGGGTGTTGGAGAAGCCGAAGAAAGTCAACACCATCAGGCCCGCATAGAGCACCAGGGCGATGCCACTGCTGCGGATCACCCGAGCGACGGTGCCCACGTAACCGTGGCTGGCACGTTCGAAGAAGCGGTTGAACGGACGGAACAGCCAGCCGCCGAAAACCTTGTCCAGGAACTTGGAAAAACGGTCCTTGGGCGCGTCATGGCCCTTGAGCAGCACGGCAGCCAGGGCCGGTGACAGGGTCAGGGAGTTGACTGCCGAAATCACCGTGGAGATGGCAATGGTCAGGGCGAACTGCTTATAGAACTGCCCGGTCAAGCCACTGATGAACGCCGCCGGAACGAAGACCGCGCATAGCACCAGGGCGGTGGCGATGATCGGGCCGGTCACTTCGCCCATGGCGCGCTTTGTCGCCTCCACGGGGGTGAGCCCCAGTTCGATGTTTCGCTCGACGTTCTCCACCACCACGATCGCGTCGTCCACCACGATACCGATCGCCAGTACCAGGCCGAACAGCGAGAGGGCGTTCAACGAGAAGCCAAACAGGTGCATCACCGCGAACGTACCGATCAGCGAAACCGGCACGGCCACCAATGGAATGATCGAGGCGCGCCAGGTCTGCAGGAACAGGATCACCACCAGCACCACGAGAATCAGTGCTTCGAACAGGGTATGCACCACTGCCTCGATGGAGCCCCGGACGAAGATCGTCGGGTCATAGACGATGCTGTAGTCCATCCCGGCCGGGAAGCCCTTCTTCAACTCATCCATCTTCTCGCGGACGTCGTTGGAAATCTGGATGGCGTTGGAGCCTGGACGCTGGAAGATCGGGATCGCCACCGCCGGCTGGTTGTCCAGCAGCGAACGCAGGGCGTATTGGCTGGAACCCAGTTCGACCCGGGCGATGTCCTTTAGGCGAGTGATCTCGCCGTTGGCGCCGGAACGAATGATGATGTTTTCGAACTCTTCCTCGTTCACCAGGCGACCCTGGGTGTTGATCGAGAGCTGGAAAGCCTGGGCATTGGGTGCTGGCGGCGCACCCAGGGCACCGGCAGCCACCTGGCGGTTCTGTTCACGGATCGCCGTGACCACGTCGGTGGCGGTCAGGTTGCGCGAAGCGGTCTTGTTCGGATCCAGCCAGACCCGCAGGGAGTAGTCGCCCATGCCGAACAGCTGCACATCACCCACGCCGCCCAGGCGCGCCAGCTCATCCTTGATGTTGAGCAGGGCGTAGTTGGACAGGTAGAGCATGTCGTAGCGTTTGTCCGGCGAGGTCAAGTGCACGACCATGGTCAGGTCGGGCGACGCCTTGTCCACCGTGATGCCGATCCGGGTCACTTCTTCCGGCAGCTTGGGCTCGGTCCGGGTGACGCGGTTCTGCACCTGCACCTGGGCGTTGTCCAGGTCGGTGCCCAGGGCGAAGGTGATGGTCAGGGTGATCTTGCCGTCAGCGGTGGACTGCGAAGACATGTACAACATGTTCTCGACGCCGGTGATGGCTTGCTCCAGGGGCGCGGCCACGGTCTCGCCGATGACCTTGGGGTTGGCGCCCGGGAAGTTGGCGCGCACGACCACGGTCGGCGGCACGACTTCCGGGTATTCGCTGATCGGCAATTGGAACAGCGAGATGGCGCCGGCGATCAGGATCAGCAGCGAAAGCACTGCTGCGAAGATCGGCCGCGAAATGAAGAACTGGGAAAATTTCATCTTGGATTCAGTCCCTTAACCGCGTGGGGTCGCAGCGGCCAGTTTGCCTGCCGATCCTGACGCGGCCTTGGACGGCGCGACTTGGGGCAGGTTGCTGGCTTCGAGCGCTTTACGTTGTTGTGCCAGGGCGGCAATGGTTTCGTCGCTGGCCATCGGCACGGTTTCAGGCGTGACCGGTGCGCCCGGACGAGCCCGTTGCAGCCCCTTGACGATAATGGTGTCGTCTTTGTTCAGGCCGCTGCGCACGATGCGCAGGCCTTCGATCTTCGGCCCCAGCTCGACGGCGCGGTAGGCCGGCTTGTTCTCGGCATCCATCACCAGCACGAATTTCTTGCCCAGGTCGGTGCCCACGGCTTCGTCGTTGATCAGCACGGCGGAGTAGGTGCCGCTGCCCACCAGTTTCAGGCGGGCATACAGGCCTGGGGTGTAGGCGCCGTCCTTGTTGTCGAACACGGCGCGACCGCGGATGGTGCCGGTCTGCGGGTTGACCTGGTTGTCGACGAAGTTCATCTGGCCCTGGTGCGGGTTGCCGTCTTCGTTGGACAGGCCCATGTAGACCGGTGTGGCCTGGCCGCGCTGGCCCTGGCGGGCAAGTTGGGTGTACTTGAGGAAGACACGTTCGTCGGCATCGAAGTAGGCGTAGACCTTGTCCGTGGAGACCACGCTGGTGAGCGGCGTGACGTCGGCGGTCACCAGGTTGCCGGCGGTGATGGCCGCCCGGCTGACGCGACCGCTGATGGGCGAGGTCACCCGGGTGAAGCTCAGGTTCAGCTTGGCCAGGTCCAATTGTGCCTGGATGGCCGCAGCGGCAGCGCGGGCTTCCTGGGCGGCGCTGGTGCGCGAGTCGGCCAGCTCGGCGGAAATGGCATTGCTCAAGCGCAGGCGTTCGCCACGCTGGGCTTCGTTTTCGCTGCGGGTGGCGGTGGCGCGGGCTTGGGCCAGTTGGGCTTCGAGACGACGTACTTCAGCCTGGAAGGGGCGTGGGTCGATCTGGAACAACAGGTCGCCTTTCTTGACCAGCGCACCTTCGGTGAAGGCCACTTCGTCGATCTGCCCGGAAACCCGTGGGCGGATCTCGACGGTTTCCGGCGCTTCAAGGCGCCCGGTGAACTCATCCCATTCGTTGACAGGTTGCTCCAATACCTTGGCCACACTGACTTTGGCCGGCGGCATGGACGCTGCCGTGTCGGGAGTCTTGCCGCAAGCGCTCATCACCAGCACCGCCAGCAGCGCGAGGGGAAAACGCAGTTTTGAAAGTGAATGTTCCATGGATAGCATCCGCCAATGTATTGAGAATGGGCGGATGATGCGTGGCGCAAGGCAGAGGAACGAATCGAATGAAGCAAAGGTAACTATCATTCAGAATGATATAAGCCATCGATAAGGCCTCTAGTCCGGCAGTGCGGGGCACTTTGGACAAGCAAGGGAAGCCGTGGCGAGGGAGCTTGCTCCCGCGGGGTTCTGTAGGAGCTGGCGAAGCCTGCGATCTTTTGACCTTGATCTTTCGCTCTGGACTCAATTGGTTGTGGAAAGATCGCAGCCTCGTTGCACTCGACAGCTCCTACACAGCTCCTACACAGCTCCTACGGTCGAACGAGAGTAAGAGCGCTTGCTATCAAATGTATTGATGATTGCAGTCTACTGCGGCAAGTAGATGTCATGGACCCGCTTGATGGTTCCATCCGCGCGAAGCGCTTCAACCGCTTTGCGCAAATCCTCGACCATTTTTGGCGTGCATTGCTTCGAGCAGGCCAGGTAAAGGTCAGCGCTGCTGCCGACCTTACTCATGAGCAGTTTGCGCTTGGACACCTTCGGCCAGATGTACAGACTCTCCGGCACGCCGTTGAACCAGGCATCGATACGCCCCATCAACAGCATCTGGGCGGGGTTGTCGCCGATGGCCAGCGGATAGATCTGCTCATCGCTGAACCCTTCCGTGTGCAGGATATCTGCTTGGGCGCTGCCCAGGCCGACGCCGATCTTGCGGTAGGTTTCTTTCGCTTGGGCGAAGCTGCTCACGCGCCGCTCAAGGCTGAAAAAAGCGCGCTCCATGGGCATGATCGAGGCGATCCAGGTGAAGCGATCCTCGCGGGTGGGGATGCGCGACAGTGGCGCGATCAAGTGGTCATGTTCTTCACTGACGTGTTTCTGTGCCCTGGCCCAGGGGAGTAGATGGACTTTCACGGCGTACCCGGCCTTGGTCATGGCCGCCACGGCGACATCGCCAACGATGCCGTGGCCCCTCGGGTCGTTGACGAACGTCAGCGGCGGCGCGTCGAGGATATGCAGTTCTATCTCCAAGGGTTCACCGCGTGCGTTGCTGACAACCAACAGCAGTAACAACAGACAAAGCCTGGATAGCGCTCTGGTGGGTGCATTCAAGACGCGTTTACTCGGGCTCATGATCGATACTTCAGGCATGGGAAGGTGGGGGCGTCATTCTACGAGGCGGCGCCGGGAACAGCGTGATGCAGGCCGATTTTATGTGATACGGCGCATCCCACGCGGGTTCGCCACAGTCGTTTATCTGGACACGTCAGTCTGTTGCATTGGCCTGACCGCGTGTCTCTGAAGGTATAGATCATCCCGTCGATAAAAACCTTGAGTCGATACCGGATCAAGGCGGTTAATTCAACGGCCGGTGGCACCCATGTGGATGATTGGAATGTCCACCACTTTATTTATCGGCAAACCGCTCAAGTAACGGAGGAGCGGGCCCGTTACATATCGAGAGGGGGTAAATCTCTGGCCCTCGGCAGTAACCCAGCTTTACCGATCAAGCGTCATCGCCCTATGCATAAAAGGGGGATCACAGGGTTCGGTGCTGGGTCAGTAAAGGAAGTCGATAGATGGTGCAAGAATCCCATGAGGTCATCTCCCGTAAGCACTCGCTTACGACACGCGCGCTGCGTCTTGCCATATTTCGCATTGGCTTGGTGTCGTTGAGCGCGGGGGCGATTTCCTACTATGTCAACTCCACCTCGATCGAAAGAGAGGTAACCGGGCAGTTGCTGTTGTCTACCGAGCAGTCCTTGCAGCGCGAAGCCTTGCCGTTTCGTGAAATCAAGGATCTGCAACAGAACTTTCTCAATGAGTTCAAGGAAATCCTGTCTCGCCCTGGCATGCAAGCCAGGCTGGTGAACGACTTCCAGCAGATATTCTACCGTCACGAAGACGGCTCCTATACGCAGCGCCCTCAGCTGTTCGAAGGCCAACCGTTGGCCGACGGGCGCCGCTTTGCCGAGATGTCTGCGACCTACGCGCCTGACATCGCGCCCAACGACGACACCAAGGCGCGGTTTGCCCTGTCCTACATCCTGTCCCACAAGTACGGTTCCAGCACCAAGGGCCGTCTATTCAATTTCTACGGCGTGGTGCCCGAAAAAGGCTTCCCCATCTATCAGGACGCCGACATCGCCAAGGTGTTCACCTACTCGGGGCCCGAAGCCCTCAAGCTGGAAACTTATGAGTTCTTTGAACGCGGCTTCGGCACGCCCGGCAACGACACACTGTTTACCCGCATGTATTGGGATTTCTCCAACAATGCCTGGATGACGACCATCGCCACGCCCGATGTGGCCGATGCGTCCGGCAAGCACCGTATCCTGGCTTGTGTCGATGTGCTGCTCGATGAGTTGATGAAACGTACCGCCAAGCCCGCCATGCACGGTGCGTATAGCACGCTGTTCATCGCCAATGATGAAGGCACGCTGATCTACCATCCTGGCGTCATGGAACAGGTCAAGAGCAGCGAGGGCAAGGCATCCATCCAGTCGCTCAAGATGGCTCAATACTACCCGTTGCTCGAAGCCGTTCCCGCGCTGGCGCCTGGCCAGGCGCGGATCGTTCAGACCCAAGACGACATCGTCGCGATAGGCCTTATTGCCGATACGCCTTGGGCGCTCGCTGTCCATTACCCGCGCAAGCTGATGACCCCGGCGGTGCTGGATAACCTGGCGATCGTGGTTATTCTTGGGCTGCTGACCCTGTTGGTGGAAATCTTCATCTTGCGTTCCATTCTGCAAAAGCAGGTGGCGGCGCCGCTGTTTCGCTTGATCCAGGCGGCGCGACTCCTTGGGATAAGCAAGGAGCGCCTGCGAGCCCAGCAGTTGCCAACCCAGTCCTCTGACGAAATCGGTGAGCTGGCCCGCGCCTTTGCCACAATGGCCGAGCGGGTCCAGGATGCCCATGAACATCTGGAACTCAAGGTGCAGGGGCGCACCGCCGAACTCGAAAAAGCCAATCGACAATTGTATGAGCTGAGCAACACCGATGGCTTGACCGGTATTGCCAATCGTCGCTATTTCGATGAAGTGCTGCACAGTGAATGGCGGCGCAGCTTGCGTGCAGGCACCGTGCTGTCACTGATGCTGATCGACGTCGACTATTTCAAGAAATATAACGACCACTACGGGCATCAGGCAGGTGACGACTGCTTGCGCAGGGTCGCCCAGGCACTGAAGACCCATGCCCTGCGGGCGGGTGATCGGGTGGCGCGCTACGGCGGCGAGGAATTTGTGCTCATCACCACCACCACGGGGATCGACAAGGCCTTGGAGCATGCCCAGGCCATTTGCCAAGCGACGCAAGACATGGCACTGCCCCACGAAATGTCACCGTTCGGCAGGGTGACCGTGAGTATTGGCCTGGCAGTGATGGCGTTCATCAAGGAGGGGACGGCAGACGAACTGCTCAAGCAGGCCGATCAAGCCCTTTACAGCGCCAAGGCGCGGGGCCGCAATCAGGTGGTACTGGCCGATAGCGTCGTGAGGAAGATTGTTTGAAGGACGTGCGCCACGGGTTCTTTTGCGGACAGGGCTATGGGATGAGCCCAACGTCAGCCCGGGCTTGCGCCGCAATCAGTTGCACCAGTATCTCCGCCGGTTCGGCAAGGCTTGGTCGAGTCCGATGGACGAGCCCGACATCACGGTGGAAGGTGTGCTCCGCGAGGTCGAGGGCGCGCACACCTTCTGGCCATTTGCGGTGGGTCGCGGTTTGCGGCACCAGGGCCACACCGACGCCGTTTCCAACCAGCTTGATGATGGCCTCCAGTTCATCCAGCTCGCTGACTTCATGCAAGGCGAAATGCATCTTGCGCAGGAAACGGTCCACCTGCCGGCCACCGAACGACGCCCGGTCATAACGAATGAAGGGCTGGCTGCCAAGCAGTTCGGCCCAGTCGTCTCCGGGGAGCGTGCTCGGAACGATCAGTCGATACGGCTCCAGCGCCAGGGTCATCCAGCGCAGGTCGCTCTGCAGCGAGAACGGCGGGCGGATGATGGCGGCCATGTCGATTTCGCCGGCATCCACCAGGTTGATCAACTCCATCGATACGCCAGGAAGGACCCGCGTTCGGCATTGCGGACATTGCTGGTGAAACCTGGCGAGCGCGTCTGGCAGGAAGGAGCGCTGCACCGAAGCGATAGCGCCAATGTTCACCAGGACGCTGGGGGCAAGCCCGGCAGGACTCGCGCCAAGATTGTCGTAAAGGCGCAACAATTCCTGGGCTTGCAAGAGTATTTGATGGCCCATCCGATTGAGATGAGCCGAGCGTCCCTTGCGGTCGAAAATCTCGAAGCCAAGCTCGGCCTCCAGACGCTGGATCTGCGCGCTGACCGCCGCCTGGGTGAGGCCGATTTTATTGCCTGCGGCAGCGAAAGTACCTTCCCGTGCTACGGCGATAAGGGTCTTGAGTTCTTTGATCATTCACAAATATTAATTGTGTTACTGAGAGAAATATATTGTTTTTCTTGTTTTGAGCCCGGCCTTACGATGGCCCGATCCTTACAAAAGCAACAGGAGCCATGATGAGCCTTTCTCCCTTCCATCTCGCAATCCCTGTTTATGACCTTCCAGGCGCTCGGGCCTTTTATGGCGAGGTGTTTGGGTTGCAAGAGGGCCGCTCCAGCGCCCACTGGGTCGACTTCAATTTCTACGGCCATCAGTTGGTGATCCATGAACAGCCGAAGACCGCTTCCCAAGAGAGCGTCCACAGCAACCCGGTAGATGGGCACGACGTGCCGGTGCCTCACTTCGGCATCATTCTGGGTTGGCAGGAGTGGGAGGCGCTGGCCGAGCGGCTGAAATCCTTTGGCACCGAGTTTGTGATCGAGCCTTACATACGCTTCAAAGGGCAGGTGGGGGAGCAGGCCACGATGTTTCTGTTCGATCCTTGCGGCAATGCGCTGGAGTTCAAGGCGTTCAAGGATATGAGCCAGCTCTTCGCGAAATAAAAGGAAGGGGCTGCTGGTTAATGCCTATCAGTCAGGAGCAAACGGCATAAATCTGTGGGAGCAAAGCTTGCTCGCGATAGCGGCAGAGTTGTCAATAGCGTTGTCGGCTGGCTTACCGCAATCGCGAGCAAGCTTTGCTCCCACAGGTTTGCAGCTCAACTGACATTAGGGGCTGCCGGTGGCTTGATAATGGTCAGTTTGTGACGAGTTTTAAACATGGTCACAAGTTGTCAACTATCTTCAGGATGCGTAAGCTGCTCCCATGAACCAGCCCTCAATACTTTCGCCAAGCACCCGCGGCCCCGCCGATCACGACATTCGAAACCAGATTGTCGCGGCGGCCAATGAGCATTTCAGTCAATACGGCTACGGCAAGACCACGGTGTCCGACCTGGCCAAGGCCATCGGGTTCTCCAAGGCCTACATCTACAAGTTCTTCGACTCCAAGCAGGCGATTGGCGAGGCCATCTGTAGCCAGTGCCTGGCAGAAATCGTCGCGGCGGTGGAGCAGGCCATCAGCGAAGACGGGCTTTCAGCGACGGAGCGTTTTCGCCGCCTGGTCAAGGCCCTGATTACCACAGGCGTAAACCTGTTTTTCAATGATCGCAAGCTCTATGACATTGCGGCGTTTTCCGCGTCTGAGCAATGGCCCAGTTCGCAAGTCTATAACGCTCGGATCAAGAGCTTCGTGTTGCAAATCGTGCGCGAGGGACGGGAACTGGGCGAGTTCGAACGCAAGACGCCATTGGACGAAACCGTAGACGCGATCCATCTGGCGCTGCGGCCTTTCGTCAATCCCTTGCTGCTGCAGTACAGCCTCGATTACGTCGAGGTTGCCCCCACGCTCACCTGCAACCTGATCTTGCGCAGCCTCATGCCTTGAGCTGTGGCTGAAGATTGCACCCCGGCCATTGCAGGCGACGCCTTTACCCATCCGATTCACCTCTTGTTTCAGCGGTTGATGGTCGTCTTTATTTATCCACTTCGTGACCATTGACACAAATGGTCACATGAATAAATATGACGCATCTGCTCTTAGCCTGGGGCGTCGGTATGACGAGCTTTGCCAAACTGCTGCAGCAATTCGATCCAGACGCCCCCTTTGTTTCTCCGCCCAACTGGCAGCAAGGTCGTACCATCTTTGGCGGGCTTTCGGCGGCGTTGTCGTTGCAGGCGGTCTTGCGGGAACGTCCAGCCGACTTTCCTCCGTTCAAGTCCGCCCAGGTGTCGTTCATCGCCCCGGTGACACAGGCCCAGACGTTCGATGTAAGCGTGTTGCGCCAAGGGCGATCAGTCACCTCGGTATCCGTCGACTGCCTGTCGGGCAATGACCTGGCGTTGCGCACGATCCTGCTGTTCGCCCAGCCCCGGGCGAGCAAGATTACGCACGATTCCTGGGGCCGGCCGTTTGTGGCGGGACCGTCCCACTACGCCACCCTGGCGCTGGACAGCAAGATTGCTCCGGCCTGTGCTTATAACTTCGAGATGCGTCCTGCGGGCGGTTCGCTGCCGGTGTCCGGTGCTGAAAGTCCCGAATTATTGATGTGGGTCCGCCATCGGGATGCCCAGGGCGTGGACCCGGCCGTTGCCCTGATTGCACTGGCTGACAGTTTGCCGCCGGCCGCCATGACCTGTTTCACCGAACCCGCCGCTATCAGCTCCGCGTCCTGGATGATTGACCTGCCGCAGCCAGCCGCTGTCGGCGAATGGTTCCTCGTCAGCTCTTTCAGCCAGCAGGCACTGGAAGGGTACTCGCTACAGGACATGGAGATATGGGACGAAAGTGGCCGCCGCGTGCTTTGGGCGCGCCAAACGGTGGCGATTTTTACCTGATACAAAACACCCTAACCAGACTACCGCTCCCAGAGTTCCAATAATGAAAAAAATAAAGCTCAAGGCCCCTATGGGTCTTGCCGTTGCGTTCGCCACTTCTCATGCGCTTGCAAGCGGTTTTGCCCTCAATGAACAGAGCATCAGCGGGATGGGATCGGGGTTTGCCGGTCGCTCGTCCTCGGCCGAGGACGCGAGCACCGTCTTCGGCAACCCCGCGGGCATGTCTCGTCTGAAATCAGAGCAGGTCAGCCTGGGGGCGGCGACGCTCTTCGCGAAGAATGACATCAGCCAGACCCGCAGTACCTTTGGCGGCCAGGAAGACGGCGACGTCGTGCCCACGACCACCGTGCCCATGGGTTACTACGTCAAGCCCATCGATGAACATTGGGCGTTCGGCGTGGGTTTCTATGTGCCGTTCGGCTTGATTACCGATTACGGCAGCGACTTTGCCGGGCGCTACTATGGCAACAAAAGCGAGGTCACGACGCTCACGTTTCAGCCCACCATCAGCTATGCCTTCAATGACAGGGTTTCGATCGGGTTCGGTCCGACTGTCAACCGCATCAGTGGCGAGATAACCGGCACAGTGCCCAACCCACTGAGCCCGGGTCGCAATGATGGAAAACTCAAAAGCAATGGCGACGATACGGCCCTTGGTTTCAATGCCGGAGTGCTGGTGCAGGCGACGGATCGAACCCGTGTGGGATTGACCTACCATTCCAAGGTCAGCTACCACCTGGACGCCAAGACCAAGGTCACCAACGGCATCTTTAGCGTGTTAGGTGTCAGCGGCGAGAGCTATGACGCTTCGCTGGATGTGGACACCCCGGAGTCCGTGGACGTGTCGGTGACTCACCAGCTCGACAATGATTGGACCTTGTACGCGGGCAGTACCTGGACACGCTGGAGTCGCTTCGAGGAGTTGACCATCGAGAACACCGGCTTGCCACCTTTATTGAGCGGCTCGCTGGGCACTATTACCGAAGAACAGAACTGGCACGATACGTGGGCTCACGCCATTGGCACGTCGTATCAGTTGAATAACCAGTGGGTGCTACGCGCAGGCTTCTCGGTCGACCAGTCGCCCGCCAACAACACCAACCGTGGGCCACGTATTCCTACCGGCGACCGAAAAATCGTCAGTTTCGGCGCCGGCTGGACGCCAGTGAACAACGTCACGATCGACGTCGCTTATTCCTATCTGTGGGAGGAGAGCGTACGGGTCAATGAAACCTCGCCAGCCAGAGGTGCCTACAGCGCCAAGTACAGGAACAGCGCGAGCGGCCTGGGTACTTCCGTTAGCTATCGCTTCTGATCGAGTGCCGCTTTGCCGGCCGGGAGTGTAGGCTGACTCCCGGCTTTCAGAGCACTTCGCCATCCTTTCAGGCGCCCATGATGCGTGCCATGAGCCCTTGGTGAAACCGACGCGGCGTGGCCCAGGTCAGGACGGTCATCGCCTTGTTGCCAAAGCCCGGCACGATACTCAATCGTCCGGCTTGCAGTGCTCGAATGCCTGCGCGGACCACGGGTTGTGGCTGCATCATGACCATGTTCAAGGCTGGCGTAATCGTTTGCCTGGCGCTTTGCGCAAACCCGGTATCCGACATCCCTGGACAAAGTGCCGTCACGATGACGCCGTCGCTTTTGAGTTCACGATGCAACGCATCAGAGAAGCGCAGCACGTAAGCTTTAGCGGCAGAGTAAACGGCAAAATTCTTCACGCCTTGAAAAGACAGCAGGCTGGCGACCATCAGGATGTGTCCACGCTTGCGGGCTCGCATGTCTGCCGCGAAGACGTGAGTCAGGGCCGTCAGGCTGGCGATATCCAGATCAATCATGGCCAGGGAACGATCCAGAGGCTGATCCAGAAAAGGCCCTTGCAGTCCATGTCCCGCATTGTTGATGAGCACATCGACCACTATTTTTCGCTCGCTCAGACGCTTATGCAGTTCGATGACCGCAGGGATCGACGACAGGTCTACTTGCTCGACGATCACATCAATGGCGAAGCGTTCGCGCAACTGAGCGGATAACGCTTCGAGCTTATCCAACCTGCGCGCTACCAGGATGAGCGATTTTCCTTGTGCTGCGTATTGCCGGGCAAACTCTTCGCCAAATCCGCTTGAGGCGCCAGTGATGAGCACCCAGGAGCGTTCGTTCGGTTTCATATCGTTGTTCTCTGGTTGTGAGCGGAAGGAGAAGGAGCCGCAGGTGTTGTGTAACGGGGTCGGCTCAGCGAGTCGCCACCGGTTGGGTTTCAGAAGGCTGCCAGCCACCGCCGAGCGCCCTGAATGCTGCCACCGCCGCCCGTGCCGATTCCGTGCGTGCTTGCGCCCGGGCATCGGAGACTTGCAGCAGCGTCGCGTCGGCATTCAGGACATCGATCAGGCTGGCTGTGCCTTTCTGATAGGCGATGAATGACGATTGGCGGGCCTGCGTCAGCGAGGTTTCGCCCTGGGTGAGGGTGCTCGCCTGGGATTCTCGATTCACCAGCGCGGAGAAGGCGTTCTCGACGTCCTCGGTGGCGCGCAATACGGACTGGCGGTAAGCCGCCAGCGCTTCGGCTTCCTGCCCCTTGGCCTGATCGATTTGCGCATTGATGCGGCCAAAGTCGAAGAGTCTCCAGCGCAGGCCCAGCGCGCCGGCCGCCTGGCTGGCGTCGCCGGTGAACAGGTTGCCGGCGGAAACCGCTGTGGCACTGCCCAGTAACGCACTGAGGGAAAATTTCGGGTAGTACTCAGCGACGGCCTCGCCGATACGCGCATTGGAGGCGGCAAGACGGCGCTCGGCCACGATCAGGTCTGGTCGGCGGCGCAGCAGATCGGCGGGGGTTCCCATGGCTGTTATCTGTGGCGCCAGAGGGATGCTTCGTCCGTTCACCAGTTGCGTGCGATGGGTGCCGGGCGGCGTGCCAAGCATGACGTCCAGCGCATTCATGGCGGCATCCAGGCCGGTCTGCAGCACGGGTACCGTCGCCCGGACCTGCGAGAGGGTGCCCTCGACCTGGTGAACCTGATAGCTGGCCGCAAGGCCCTTGCTGTAGAGCAGTTGGACTTTTTCCAGCAAATCCTGTTGCGTCTTGACTTGTTGGTTGGCGATGTCCAGCCGCGCCTGCAACCCGCGGGCAGTGATGTAGAGATCCGCGGTCTGTGCGGCAACGACCAGTCGTGTAGCCGCGACGCCTGCCTCTGAAGCTTGGTATTGGGCCAATGCGGCCTCGCGTCCACGGCGCAGGCCGCCGAAGAGGTCGATTTCCCAGCTGGCCCCCACATTGAGTTCGTAGGCGTTCCCGTATCGATCGTATCCAGGTGTCGAGTTCAGCACTTGGCCAAGGGGAGTTTCCACGGATTGGTAGGAGCGCGCGGCCTGGCCGTTGATGTTTCCAGAGGGCAATAACGCGGCATTTGCAGCACCCAGGCCTGCCCGTGCCTGGGTGACGCGGGCCGACGCCTGGGCCAGGTCCAGGTTCTGCTCAAGTGCCTGGGCAATCAGGTCGCTGAGCACTGGATCAGCAAAGCCTTCCCACCATGCGACAAGGCTGGCCGATGTCGCTGCGGACCTCTGCTCGACAGACGCCTGGCCCAGGTAACGATGCGCCAGCGCAGCGTCCGGACGCTGGTAGTCCGGGCCGACCGTGCAACCTGTCATCAAGCTGAAGCTCACCAGCAAAGCAGCGGGGTGGAGGGGCGACATTGAGACTCCTGGAGCCATGGATGATTTGTGACCATATTATATTGTGGTCACAATCTGTCAATGAACACCCGTAGGACGCAGCGGCAAGATGATCTATTAATCGGCAAGCATCGCTGCAACCAATGCAATGTGATGAATGGTGACGATTGACAGTAATGGTCACTAGATTGAGAATGGGGCTCCTGTCCTATCTGCCCAAAAGGGAACCTATGCTCCGGCTTCGACCTGTCACCTTTGCCGTTTGCTTGTTGCCTCTCGTCCTGACGGCGTGTGGCGACTCATCCACCACTAAAGATCCCCGCACGCTTGCGCCCTTGGTGCGCGTCTCTGAAGTCCAGGGTTCGTCTGATCTCTCACGATCTTTTACCGGTGTCGTGGCGGCTCGGGTCCAGAGCGACCTGGGCTTTCGGGTAGCGGGCAAGGTGCTTGAGCGCCTGGTCGATAGCGGACAGGCCGTCAAACGGGGGCAGCCGTTGATGCGCCTCGATCCCATCGACCTGGGGCTGCAGGCGCGAGCCCAACAAGAGGCGGTCGCTGCCGCCCGGGCCCGGGCCAAGCAGACCGCCGATGACGAGGCACGCTATCGCGACCTGGTCGCCGCAGGCGCTATTTCCGCCTCGGGCTACGACCAGATAAAAGCCGCTGCCGATACCGCCAAGGCACAACTGAGTGCCGCACAAGCGCAGGCCGACGTCGCCCAGAACGCGTCTGGTTATGCCGTGTTGCTCGCTGATGCCGACGGCGTGGTGATGGACACGCTCGCCGAGCCCGGGCAAGTCGTCAGTCCCGGGCAAACCGTGGTTCGACTGGCGCGAGCAGGGCAGCGCGAAGCCGTTGTGCAATTGCCCGAGACCTTGCGGCCTGCCGCAGGCGCCACCGCACAGGCGACGCTTTATGGCGTCACCACGGGGGCGGTCACCGCGAAGCTGAGGCTGCTGTCGGATTCGGCTGACCGCGTGACGCGGACCTTCGAGGCGCGGTATGTGCTGGAGGGCGCGCTGGCCAATGCGCCGCTGGGTTCGACTGTCACCCTTCGCATCGCCGAAGACAGTGCGCAACGGCAGGCGCTGCAAGTGCCGATCGCTGCCGTTTTTGACCCGGGCAACGGCACCGGCGTGTGGGTCATAGACGGGGAGCCGGCGAAAGTCACCTGGCGACCTGTGCAAATCCTGAGTTTGAGCGATGACGCTGCGCGAGTCGCCGGCAAGCTCAATGTGGGCGAGCGGATTGTCGGGCTCGGCGCCCATCTGCTGCGTGAAGGGGAGGAAGTGCGGCTGGCTCAACCGGGTGACGTGAAGGTTGCCGGGGGCCGTCCATGAGCCTCAACCTGTCGGCACTCGCCGTTCGCGAGCGCTCCATTACCGTGTTCCTGATTTTTCTGATTGCCGTCGCAGGCACCTTGGCGTTCTTCCAGCTGGGGCGTGCCGAGGACCCGCCGTTTACGGTCAAGCAGTTGACCGTCATCACGGCATGGCCGGGCGCGACCGCCCAAGAGATGCAGGACCAGGTTGCCGAGCCGCTTGAAAAGCGCCTGCAAGAACTGAAGTGGTACGACCGCACGGAAACCTACACCCGTCCGGGCCTGGCGTTCACCATGGTGTCGCTGGTCGATCGCACGCCACCTTCGCAAGTGCAGGAGGAGTTCTATCAGGCGCGCAAGAAGCTCCAGGACGAAGCACTCAAGTTGCCGGCGGGCGTCATTGGGCCGATGGTCAACGACGAGTTTGCCGATGTGACGTTCGCGCTGTTCGCCCTGAAAGCCAAAGGCGAGCCGCAGCGGCTTCTGGTGCGTGATGCCGAAGCGTTGCGTCAGCGCCTGTTGCACGTGGCGGGTGTGAAAAAGGTCAACATCATTGGCGAGCAGGCCGAGCGCATCTTTGTGTCCTTCTCCCATGACCGGCTAGCCACCCTGGGCGTTTCGCCCCAGGACATCTTCGCCGCGCTGAACAGCCAGAACCTGCTCACGCCCGCCGGCTCCATCGAAACCAACGGGCCGCAGGTTGTCCTGCGGGTAGACGGGGCCTTCGATAAATTGGCGAAAATTCGCGACACGCCCCTGGCGATTCAAGGTCGCACACTCAAGCTCTCGGACGTCGCGACCGTCGAGCGTGGCTATGAAGATCCGGCCACCTTCCTGGTGCGCAATAACGGCGAAGAAGCGCTGTTGCTGGGCGTCGTGATGCGCGAGGGCTGGAACGGGCTGGACCTGGGCAAGGCCCTGGACGCGGAGACGGCCAAGATCAATGAAGGCATGCCACTGGGCATGACGTTGACCAAAGTCACCGATCAAGCGGTGAACATTGACTCGGCCGTCGGCGAGTTCATGGTCAAGTTTTTTGTCGCGCTGCTGGTTGTCATGCTCGTTTGCTTTCTCAGCATGGGCTGGCGTGTAGGCGTTGTAGTCGCAGCCGCCGTACCGTTGACACTGGCGATAGTGTTTGTGGTGATGGCGGCCACCGGAAAGAACTTCGACCGGATCACCCTGGGTTCGCTGATCCTGGCGCTCGGGCTGTTGGTGGATGACGCCATCATCGCTATCGAGATGATGGTGGTGAAGATGGAGGAGGGCTATGACCGGATCAAGGCCTCCGCGTATGCCTGGAGCCATACGGCCGCACCGATGCTGTCCGGCACGCTGGTGACGGCGATCGGCTTCATGCCCAACGGTTTCGCTCAGTCGACCGCTGGCGAGTACACCAGCAACATGTTCTGGATCGTCGGCATTGCCCTGATCGCTTCCTGGGTGGTGGCGGTGGCCTTCACCCCTTACCTGGGGGTGAAGCTGTTGCCGGACATCAAGCAGGTCGAGGGCGGCCACGCAGCCATCTATAACACTCGACACTACAATCGTTTTCGCCGGGTCCTGACCCGCGTCATCGCGCGCAAATGGTGGGTGGCCGGCACCGTGATCGCGACATTTGTCGTGGCGATTCTCGGCATGGGGCTGGTGAAGAAACAGTTCTTCCCGACCTCCGACCGCCCGGAGGTGCTGATCGAAGTACAAATGCCCTATGGCACCTCCATTGAGCAGACCAGCGCCACCACCGCCAAGGTCGAGGCCTGGTTGCAAAAACAGGACGAGGCAAAAATCGTTACGGCCTACATCGGCCAGGGCTCGCCGCGCTTCTACCTGGCAATGGCGCCGGAACTGCCCGATCCTTCGTTCGCCAAGATCGTAGTATTGACCGACAGCCAGGAAGCGCGCGAGATCCTCAAGTTCCGTCTCCGCGAGGCGGCTGCCGAGGGGCTCGCCCCAGAGGCGCGGATCCGGGTGACGCAACTGGTGTTCGGCCCTTATTCGCCATTTCCGGTTGCCTACCGGGTGATGGGGCCTGATCCGTCGACATTGCGCGAGATCGCGGGCCAGGTCCAGGATGTCATGCAGGCGAGCCCGCTGATGCGAACCGTCAATACCGACTGGGGACCGCTGGTGCCGACGTTGCATTTCACCCTGGACCAGGATCGTTTGCAGGCGGTCGGCCTGACGTCAAATGCCGTCGCGCAGCAATTGCAGTTCCTGCTCACGGGGGTGCCGATCACGGCGGTTCGCGAGGACATCCGTTCGGTGCAGGTGGTCGGTCGTGCTGCCGGTGACATTCGCCTCGATCCGGCCAGGATCGAAGGGTTCACCCTGGTGGGCGCGGCGGGCCAGCGCATTCCGCTGTCCCAGGTAGGCGAGGTCGATGTGCGCATGGAGGATCCGATTCTTCGTCGCCGTGATCGCACCCCGACCATGACCGTGCGCGGCGACATTGCCGAAGGCTTGCAGCCACCGGACGTCTCGAGCGCGATCATAAAGGCACTGCAGCCGATCATCGAGACGCTGCCGAGCGGCTACCGGATCGAGCAGGCAGGCGCCATCGAGGAGTCGGGCAAGGCCGGCAAGGCGATCGTGCCGCTGGTGCCGATCATGGTGGCCCTGACGCTGCTGATCATCATCGTGCAGGTGCGTTCGATCTCGGCCATGATCATGGTGTTCCTCACCGCACCGCTGGGCCTGATTGGCGTGGTGCCGACGTTGCTGATCTTCCAGCAGCCGTTCGGGATCAACGCCCTGGTCGGACTGATCGCACTGTCGGGCATCCTGATGCGCAACACACTGATCCTGATCGGGCAGATCCATCACAACAAACAGGAAGGGCTGGAGCCCTTCCATGCGGTCATCGAGGCCACGGTGCAACGGGCCCGCCCGGTACTGTTGACGGCACTGGCGGCCATCCTGGCTTTCATTCCGCTGACGCATTCGGTGTTCTGGGGGACGCTGGCCTACACGCTGATCGGCGGCACGTTCGTGGGCACCATCATGACGCTGGTGTTCCTGCCCGCGATGTATTCCATCTGGTTCAGGATCCGTCCTGACCCTTCAGCGCACGCTCAGACAGCTGTGCAGGTTTAAGCAGCGCATTTGTGCTTTTTAGTGAACATCGACTGAGATATGAAGAGGTTTCAATGATGACTTCCCAAGGTCAAAAACGCATCGTCGTCACCGGCGTGGGCATTGTCGGCCCGTTGGGCTGTGGTGTCGAAGAAGTCTGGCAGCGCCTGCTGGCCGGGCGCTCCGGCATTCGTATCCTGTCTGGCGACATTACCGAGGGAACTGGCGTGGCGGTGGGGGGCCAGGTGCCGTCGTTGGAGGAGGACGCCATCGCCGGTTACGACCCGGAGCGCATCATCCCGGCCAAGGATCGCAAGAAGATGGATCGCTTTATCGAGTTCGCGCTGGTAGCCGCCGACGAAGCCCTGGCCCAGGCCGACTGGCATCCGACCGAAGCGGCCGACCAGGAGCGGACTGCCACTATCATCTCGTCGGGCGTGGGGGGCTTTGGCGCGATTGCCGATGCCGTGCGTACCACCGACGCTCGCGGCCCACGTCGCTTGTCACCGTTCACGGCGCCGGCCTTTCTCGCCAACATGGCGGCGGGGCACGTTTCCATCCGCCATGGTTTCAAGGGGCCGCTTGGCGCGCCGGTAACGGCCTGCGCGGCTGGGGTGCAGGCCATTGGCGATGCGGCCAGGCTGATCAGGAGCGGTGAGGCGGATATCGCCTTGTGCGGCGGTACCGAAGCGGCAATCGATCGTGTCACCCTGGGTTGCTTCGCGGCGGCTCGCGCGCTGTCCACGGGATTTGCCGAGCGCCCGCAGGAGGCCTCGCGTCCCTTCGACCGTGATCGCGATGGCTTTGTCATGGCCGAGGGCGCCGGCGTGCTGGTGATCGAATCGCTGGAACATGCCCTGGCACGCGGGGCCAAGCCCCTGGCGGAACTGGTGGGTTATGGCACCAGCGCCGATGCCTACCACCTGACGGCGGGCCCGGAAGACGGCAACGGCGCTCGGCGTGCGATGGAACAGGCGCTGCGCCAGGCCGCTGTCAGCCCGGCCGATGTGCAGCATATCAATGCCCACGCGACGTCTACCCAGGTCGGCGACAACGGTGAACTGGCGGCGATTCGCTCGGTGTTCGGGCGCGATAGCGATGTGGCGATCACCTCCACCAAGTCGGCCACCGGGCATCTGCTGGGGGCGGCTGGCGGTATTGAGGCTATTTTTACGGTGTTGGCGCTTCGGGACCAGATCGTTCCGCCTACCCTGAACCTGGTTCATCCTGATGAGGCTGCATTGGGGCTTGATCTGGTTGGCTTGGAGGCCAGGAAGATGCCGATTACCTATGCGCTTTCCAATGGGTTTGGGTTTGGTGGGGTTAATGCCAGCGTGTTGTTTCGTCGTTGGGGGGCTGAGGTTTAGGGGGCGTGTGTATATCCGTTGCTGCGGTAACGGCCGCTTAGGGTTCCGCCCTGACGGCGGGTCGCTTTCGAAAAGCGCGAAAATAACCAAAGCGCTTTTGCCCCACCACTCGGTGCCTCGCCTAGGCTCGGCATGCCCTCACTCCGGCATTGCTCCGTGGGCCCGCCGCGAAGGGCCATCCATGGCCCAGCGCGGCTATCCCGGCATCCATGCCGGGATGCCCACTCCGCAATGCCTGCGTTCGGCCAGCGTGGTTAACGGGGCGCCGAGATCAACGTCCACCACGAGGCGGCCTGATAGCCGACCTGGCTCTCCCGGTCGTACACCCGTCAGTTCTGTGGGAGCAAAGCTTGCTCGCGAAGAGGCCAGCAAGCCCAACATCCATGTGACTGAACCACCGCCATCGCGAGCAGGCTCGCTCCCACGTTCAATCCTCGGTGGACACAAAATTCATATCCAACACAGACCTCCTGTGGGAGCGAGCTTGCTCGCGAAGAGGCCAGCACATCCAGCATCTTCATCGGCTATGACACCGCCTTCGCGAGCAAGCCCAATAGCCATGTGACTAACCCATAACCATTGGTGAGGCATTTTTTGCGCTTTTCCCGAAAGTTTAAGTGGCCGCAGAAACAGAACTGATTTATTCAAGTGCTGGAAGCAACGCTGCGATCGGCATTATTGATGTCGATCAGCATCAAAATGATTGACCGCTACGATTATGATCATCATCATAAGGCTGCCAGTCGATGATCCAAGAGCACAGTTGCGATCTTCTGACCGGAAAAACGTCGATAGCCGGAAGGAAAGTCATGATGATCAACAAACCCGTAGCGTTAGTGACCGGCGCTTCATCCGGCATCGGCGAAGCCATTGCACACAAGCTCGTGGCCGCAGGCTACAGCGTCTACGGCACCAGCCGACGCGGCGGGCAGGCGGGGCAGCAGGGGTTTCCACTGTTGGTGCTCGATGTCACTGACGATGCCAGCGTCGAAGCGGCCATCCAGGAGTTGCTGACGTTGGAGGGGCGGATCGATCTGTTGGTCAACAATGCCGGCTTCGGCATCGCGCCCGCAGCAGCGGAGGAGAGTTCAGTCGAGCAAGCCAAGGCCCTTTTCGATACCAACTTCCTCGGCATCGTACGCACGACGCGCGCGGTGGTGCCGCACATGCGACGCCAGGGCGCTGGCCGCATCATCAACATCGGCTCTATCCTCGGCGTCGTGCCGGTTCCTTATGCCGCCCTCTATTCAGCCAGCAAGCATGCGGTGGAAGGTTATTCGCAAGCGCTGGATCACGAATTGCGTACACACGGCATCAGGGTCACGGTCGTCGAGCCCGGCTATACCAAGACTCAATTCGAGAGCAACAACCTCCAACCCGACGCTAGACTCGACGTGTACGAAGACGTTCGGGTAAAAGTGACGAAAGTGGTGAGCCAGGCCATGGCGACCGCCGATGGCCCCGACGTAGTGGCCGATGTGGTACTCCAGGCCGCGCGGGCCGAGCGTCCGAAGTTGCGCTATACCGCTGGCAAGGCGGCCGGCCAGTTGCAGTTTCTGCGCAACTTTGCTCCGGCGCGCTTGCTGGACACGGGCATTCGCAAGGCGCTGCAGCTCGAAACCAAATGGCCTGCTCAGGCACGCTGACAGCGATGACGATCCGTTTGAACGAACAGGAAAAAACCATGACATTCAAAGCGCTGCTCTCGAGCAAAACCGGCGACGCGATCTCGACCCATCTGGTCGACTTCAAGGACGAGGACCTGATGCCCGGTGACGTCACCGTCGCGATCGAGTTCTCGACCGTGAACTACAAGGACGCCATGGCCCTGAGCGGGCGCTCACCGGTGATCCGCCAGTTTCCGCTGATTCCGGGCATCGACTTCGCCGGTATCGTCGAAACGTCCAGCCACCCGGGGTTCGAGGCCGGCGACCGGGTGCTGGTCAATGGCTGGGGGCTGAGCCAGACCCACCACGGCGGCTTTGCGCAGAAGGCGCGGGTGAGCGGTGACTGGCTGGTAAAAATCCCGGAAGTATTCTCGACCCAGGCAGCCATGGCCATCGGCACCGCAGGCTACACGGCGATGCTCAGTGTCCTGGCATTGGAGCATGGCGGGCTGACCCCAGATCGTGGCGATATCCTGGTCACCGGTGCCAGCGGCGGCGCCGGCTCGGTGGCCATCGCACTGCTGTCGGGCCTGGGCTATCGAGTGATCGCCTCGACCGGACGGCAAGAGGAGGGCGACTACCTGCGCGACCTTGGGGCGACACAGGTCATCGACCGCAACACCTTGTCGCAGCCGGGCGTGCCAATCGCCAAGGAGCGCTGGGCCGGCGTCATTGATTCGGTGGGCAGCCACACTCTGGCCAATGCCTTGGCACAGACCCAATATCGCGGCGTTGTCGCTGCCTTCGGCCTGGCCCAAGGCGCGGATCTGCCTGGCTCGGTACTGCCTTTTATCCTGCGCAACGTGACCCTGGCCGGTATCGATTCGGTCAATGCTCCGCAAGCGGTGCGCCTGCAGGCATGGTCGCGACTCGCCCAGGACCTTGATTTGAGCAAGCTGGCCCGCACCACCCAGACGGTTGGCCTGGCAGAGGTGCCGACCGTTGCCTCTCGGGTACTGGAAGGCAAGGTGCGCGGACGCACTGTCGTGGACGTTAACGCATGAACACCGCTTCGCGCGCTTTCCGTTATCTGGCGATCGTCTCGGCGCTGTTGTTTTTTGCGTTGGCGGCCATCTGGTTGTTCGCGCCGGCCACGTTGTTGGCCAATTGGGGCGTGGTCTTCGATGGCGGTACCACGGGGTTGGTAGGCCGGCGTGCAGCACCACTCTACGTGGGCATTGGTGTCGCGTTGCTGTTGGCACGCAATGCGCCGCCCTCGCCAGGGCGAACCGCCGTGGTGGCGGGGTTTGTCACCACGTGCCTGCTGCTTGCGCTGCTGGGGCTGGGCGAGTGGGCCGTGGGACATGTGGAGTCGGGCATCTTGCCAGCGGTGCTGGTGGAGGTTGCCCTGGGGCTGGCGTTCTGGTTTGTCGTAGGTGCCGAAGGTGGGGCAAAGGCTCAGCGCTGAACATCTGAGGACCGCGCCGATGCCTCGTCAAGTCAGCGTCACAGCATGCGGCGCAGAACATCGTTTCGAGGGTCGCGATCATAAAACCGGTGTTTGAGGGCACCGGCAATATGCACCACGATCAGGCCGAGCAGGGTGTAGGCGAGCACTTTATGCAGCCATTGGAAGACAACGAACCAGTCGTCATTCTTGCTCAGCAGCTCGGGAAGGTTCACCCCAAAAAAGAACACCCCGTCACTCATCGTGTAGGTGCTCGACATCGAATAGCCCATCAACGGCACGATCACCAGCAGTGCATACAAGGTACGGTGCGCAAGCCTTGACGAAACTCTCTCGTACCGCGCCAGCGTCTCCGGCGGTTGCGGCAACCGGGGGGTGCGCACACGCAGGGCGATCTGAATCAGGACCAGCAGAAACGCCAGCACCCCAAAGGATTTGTGCCACGGGTAATAGAGCTCATATTTGCTCGCCACTTCGTCATCGAGCCCGGTCATGTGCCAGCCCGCCCAGAGGAGGCCGGCGATGAGCACGGCGCGCACCCAGTGCAACATACGCAGGGATGTCGGATACCGATCAATTATTGTTTGATTTACCGGATTCATCGCGGTCTCTCCATCGATCATCAAGGCATCGAAAATGCACGTTTGAACGGCCACCCTCTATGACACAGGGGTGGTCCGGTCAGTGCAGGTTTTTGTTCTCAGTTGGGTAGCAGTACGGTGATGACTTTCTCCTCGGTATAGGCCAGCGCGCCGCTAAATCCGCCTTCACGGCCAACGCCACTGGACTTGACGCCGCCCCAGGGCAGGTTGGCGTCCAGCGGGCTCCAGCAGTTGATGCCCACGGCACCGGCCTTGACTGCTGCGGCGACGCGGTGCGCTCGCACCAGGTCCCTTGTCCAGACCGTGGCCGCCAGGCCATAGTTGGAATCGTTGGCCAGCGCGATCGCCTCATCTTCGCTGTCGAACGTGATCACTGTGCCGACGGGGCCGAAGATCTCGTCCCGGGCGATTGCCATGTCATTGCGGGCGTTGGCGAAGATCGTCGGCCGGACAAACCAGCCCTGCTCAGGGTTCGATACACCACCGGCCAACAGGGTGGCGCCTTGGTCGATGCCCAGTTGGATATATCGGTTAACGCGATCCAGTTGCGCCTTCTTGGCCACCGGCCCCATCTGCACGCCGGGTTCGCGAGGGTCGCCGACCTTGACGGCTCGCGCGGCGTCGGCAAGCGCCGCGGCGAAGCGATCTGCGAGGCTGCGTTGGACCAGGATGCGCGAGCCGGCCGCGCAGATCTGTCCCTGGTTGGCGAACAGGCCGAGCGAGCAACCGAACAGCGCGTCCTCGAATGAGGCGTCGTCGAAGACAATCTGTGGGCTCTTGCCGCCTAGCTCCAGTGCCACGTGCTTGAAAAGTACGCCAGCGGTGCGCTGGATTTCGCGTCCGGCCTCGGGGCTGCCGGTGAAGCTGATCTTGGCGACGTGCGGGTGCTCGCACAGGGCGCGTCCCACCTCGTTGCCATAGCCGGTGACCACGTTGATCACCCCGTCAGGAAAGCCCGCTTCCTGAGCCAGCGCCGCCAGGTGCAGGGCCGACTGTGGCGTTTCTTCCGAAGGCTTGATGACCACGGTGCAGCCGGCCGCCAGCAAAGCGGCGAGCTTCCAGACTGTGATCATCAGCGGCGAGTTCCAGGGAACGATCGCGCCAACCACGCCCACCGGCTCGCGGATCGTGTACGAGAGGGCCTTGGTGCCGAAGTAGCCGCCGGTGGGAATGGTGCGGCCCTCCAACTGGTTGGCCCAGCCGGCGGCGGCGCGCAGGTTGGCGATGGCATTGGGTACGTCCAGCCGGCGCGGCTCGATCGGTGAGCGCCCGATGGCATTGGCGTCCAGGTCAGCCAGCACGTCGGTGTCGCGCTCCACCAGGTCCGCCAGCTTCGACAACAGCCGGCCACGCTGGGCGCCATCGAGCTGGCTCCAGGCGCCACCCTCAAGTTGGCTGAGTGCCGCCGCTACGGCGCGGTCCACGTCCTGGGCGGTGCCGCGCGCGGAGCTGCCGTAGATCTGTTCTGTCACGGGGTCGACGAGTGTGATGCGACGCCCGTCGGAGGCCTCGAAGGACGCGCCTTCGATGAAGTGGTTCAAGTGTTGAGTCATTTTGCAGTCCCTCAAGTGATGTGGAGTAGTCGGGGTATGCACACCTCATCCCTTGAGGGAGGCCAGGGCGTCGCCAAAGATGTCCAGTGCCTTGAAGAACAGCGCGCGTGAGATCGTCAGCGAGGGCATGACGCGCATCACGTTGCTGTAGCGCCCGCAGGGAATCATCAGCACGCCGTGGCTCAGCAGGTAACCCATGAGTTGGCCGATCTTTTCCGGTGCCAGTGGCGCCTTGGTGACCGGGTCCTCGACCAGCTCAATCCCGATCATCAGGCCGCGACCTCGGACTTCACCGACCAACGGGCTGTCGAAGCCACGAATACGTTCCTGCGCTTCCAGCCCCAGTGTGTGAGCGCGGTTGAGCAGATCGAGCTCCGGGTCCTGGAGGATGCTGATGTTGGTCAGCGCCACCGCCGCGGACAACGAGTTGGCGGCGAAGGTGTTGGGCATCGATCCGTCAGGAATCGCGGCTGCCAGGTCCGAACGCATGATCAGGCCCGCCATCGGCAAGTCGCTGCCGATGCCCTTGCCGAAGGTGAGCATGTCGGGCTTCACGCCCGAGTGCTCGACCGCCCACATCTTGCCGGTACGCCCGGCGCCGGACTGCACTTCATCGACGATCAGCAGCGCACCGCTGCGGTCGCAGGCCTTGCGCAACAGTTGCAGGAACTCGGGTGAGGGTGGCACGTAACCGCCTTCGCCCTGCACCGGTTCCACGATCACGGCGGCCACGTCATCGGCGGCGGTGTAGGGGGTGTTCAGCAGGTAATCCACGTAGTCGCCGGCAATCTGCTCGGCGCTTTTGTGCGTGGTGTCGAAGGGGAAACGGTAGGCATAAGGGTAGGGCGCATGAATGACACCCCCCATCTGGGCGCCGTAGCCCTTGCGGTAGGCCGTGCCTGTGGTCAGCGCACCGGAGGCGTTCCACACGCCGTGGTAGCCGCCGTGGAAGGCGATGATCTGGTGCCGCCCGGTGACGCGCTTGGCGAACTTGATCGCCGCCTCCAGCGCATCGCTGCCGCTTTGCGTGAAGAAGGTGATGCAGTCACCGCGCAAGCCGTCGGGCGCGATCTCGGAGAGCTTGGCGGCCAGTTCGGTGCGCCGCGTGCTGTTGACTTCCAAGGCATGCATCAGCACTTCGGACTGTTCGCGAATGGCCTGCACCACCTTCGGATGGCAACGGCCTACGCTGCTGACGCCCACACCAGCGGACAGGTCGATGTAGGTGTTGCCATCGGCGTCCTTGAAGGTCGCGCCGAAGGCCCGGTCCATGGCCACGGGCATGCGTGCGCCGCCGCGCGCCATCGACTCGGTACGCGCCGACAGCGCCAGGGCCTCGGTGGTCCTGGGGCCAGGAATGGCGGTGGTAATCTGCGGGGCATCGGCGAAATGGAGGGATTCTAGTTTGGCTTCACTCATGACGGTCTCTCAGGATGTCGGTTTCAGTGTCCCGATCATCCTCGTGGCCCGTGCCTGGCCGGTAGCCCGAATCGGCACATTGGGCGGACCGCCTGGAGCGTCAGCACCAGAGCACTGACATGACCCAAAGAGAATTATGCATAATTCTCTTATTGTGAGAATATCGCGCAACGAGGCATCCTAAGAACAAGAATATTGGCCGAGGCTTTCGACATCATGAAAAATCAGAACATCAGCCATTTTCGTGACATCCATGTCCACGCCGCCACCGTCCAGGAATGGAACCAGGACTACAACCAGTTAACCGCCGGTTCGGCTGAGAGTTCGCTGATCCAGTTGTCGACAGGGCGTTGCCACGTATTCCGCGAGCAGATCAACCAACGCGTGGTGCAGCATGGCGTGGCCCCCCGAGGCAAGATGTGCTTTGCCGTGCCCATCACCGTCCCGGGTTCGATTCGGATGCAGGGTCGGGAGGTGGACGAGAGCAGTCTGTTCTTTCTTCATGGCGGCGAAGAGTTCATGTTCCACATGCCGATGGGCATGGAACTGCTGGCCATTACCTTCGAACGTGAATTGTTCGAACAGGCGTTGGCGCAAACCGCCTCGGCCAAGGAAATCAGCCAGTTACTCCGCCAACCCGTAATCAGGCTCCCCGCGCAACGCTACGCTGACGCTCGACGTCGGATGCTGGCGGCGTTCTCCCAGGCGCTCTCGAACGAAGAACTCGACAACGCGCAAGATCGGGAGCTGGAACTGGAACAGGCCATGCTCGACGAGCTGCTGCAACTCATGACCGACCCGGCCTGTGATAAGCAGCAGCGTTCGCCAAGCTCCACGCGCAGTTTCATTGTCGAGAAGTGCCATCGCCTGGCGACCGCGGAGCTGAACAACGTGCCCAGCGTCGATGAGTTGTGCCAGCGACTCCAGGTGAGTCGACGTACCGTGCAGAACAGCTTCCGCTCGGTTGCCGAGACGACCCCGCTCAATTACTTGCGCTCCGTGCGGCTCAACGGTGTACGCCGGACCTTGATGACCACCCAGGCGTCGCGTCTTTCTATCGGCGATGCCGCCGCCCAATGGGGTTTCTATCACCTCAGCCATTTTGCCGCGCAATATCAGGAACTGTTCGCCGAGTTGCCGTCTCAAACCGCGCGCGCTGCCATCAGCGGTTGCGCGCTCGCTTGAATATCAGCCTGCTGCACTGCGCAACGGGCTGGCTTGACTTCACAAGGATGTAGAAACGATGAATAGCCTTCGCCGCCTGCTCAGAGTCTTCGACTTGTTTCGCCCCGAGCAGCCGGTCATCGACGTGGGCATCATTTGCCAGGAGCTCGGCTACACGCCTGCCACCGCCTATCGTTATCTGCGCGAGCTCGGCGACGCGGGCTTCTTGAAGCGGTTGCCACGCGGCTATGCACTCGGCCCTCGAATCGTCACGCTGGAACATCAGATGGCGAACTACGATCCGTTGCTGGCGTGCAGCCGGGACCTGGTCGACAGACTGGTCGACGATACCGACCTGGATGCACTGGTCAGTGAGTGGCATGGCGATTCAGTGGTCAACGTGCTGATCCAGCGGGGTTCCGATGTCGGCCCGGTCGGTGGCGACAGGGGGCGGCCGATCGATCTTTTCCACAGCGCGACCTCGCGGGTCGTGTTGGCGTATCTGCTGCCGCGCCAGATCCGACGCATCTATGACGCTCACGCGATCCCGTCCAGATTGTTGCACCTGGGGATCGCCCTGCAGTGAAGCGAGAGGGGCCGCACACCCTAAGGCCTGTCGGTTAGCAGCAAATCTGTGGGAGCAAAGCTTGCTCGCGATTGCGGTAAGCCAGCCGACAACAATATTGGCGACGCTGCCGCTATCGCGAGCAAGCTTTGCTCCCACAGGATTTATGCCGTTTGCTCCTGACTGACAGGCATTAGTCACACGCCAGGCTTTTTTTGAGGCGAACGCGCTGGTTACCGATTTGGGATAGTGGGGTGTTCAGGGAGAGGCATAGGATCGAATCCAGCGTGCGACAAGAACAATAACGCTATTCGGTGACGGTGAGCGGTTGACTGCATCGATCCTACAGCACCTGCCTCATACAATAAGGTCAAGAAAACATGAGTGTACCTCTCCCGGTCAACAGCTCCACGGAGCTCAAGCGTGGGGCCTTGGGTGTCGGCTTCATCATCTTCTTCGTGGTTTCGGCGGCGAGCCCCTTGAGTGTCATCGCCGGCGGTTTTCCCATTGGCATCATGCTGGGCAACGGCGCCGGCACACCGGCGTTGCTGATCCTGGCGTTGCTGGTGTTACTGGCGTTCTCGGTGGGCTACACGACCATGTCCCGGCACGTCACCAACGCCGGCGGTTTCTATGCGTTTACCTCGCGCGGCCTGGGTGGCCTGGCCGGTGGCGCGGCGGGGGTGCTGGCGATGTTTGCCTACAACATCCTCCAGGTCGGCCTGTATGGCATGTTCGGTGGGGTGGTCAGCGGCACGATGGAAAGCGTGTTCGGCCTGGTATTGCCCTGGTGGTCGTACTCACTGATGGCGATGGCCAGCGTTGCGATCCTCGGTTATCGCAAGATCGATCTGTCGGCCCGGGTGTTGTCGGTCATTGTGATCGCCGAATACCTGGCGATCCTGCTCCTGGATTTCGCCATTCTCAGGACGGGCGGCGACAGTGGCATCAATCTCGACGCGTTCGATCGCAGCCATGTGTTCAGCGGCACGCCGTCAATCGGCTTGCTGTTCTGCTTCGCTGCGTTCATCGGCTTCGAGGCCACCACTATCTACGGCGAAGAGGCCAAGAACCCGCAACGTACGATTCCGATTGCCACCTACTGTTCGGTCTTGCTGATCGGTGGGTTCTACGCGCTGTCGGTCTGGTCGATGGTGATTGGCGTAGGGGCGGACAAAATCGTCTCCACGCTTCAGGCCTTGCAGGACCCGACGACGTTTATCTATGGCATGTCCGATCACTTTGTCGGCCCGCACCTGACCCAGGTCATCCGCGTGCTGTTCATGGTCAGCATCTACGCCGGGCTGCTGGCGTTCCACAATGCCGCAGCCCGTTACTTCTACGCCATCGGGCGTGACGGCTTGCTGCCCAGCCGGTTAGGCACCACCCATCGGGTCCACCAGAGCCCGCACATGGGCTCGGCGTTGCAGAGCTTGATCTCCGCCGTGGTCGTGCTGATTTTCGCCGCGATGGATGCCGATCCGATCCTGCAACTGTTCGCCTGGCTGTCCAACCTGGCGACGCTTTGTGTGATTTTGCTGATGGCGCTCACGTCCGCCGCGGTCTGGGTCTTTGCCCAGCGCCACCCCGAGCTCAAGCTGGGGATCTGGCGTGGACGGATTTTCCCGGGGTTCTCTTGCCTTGCGCTATTGGCTGTCCTGTTTATCGCGGTGGTGCATTTCGATGTGCTGACGGGCGCGAGCAAGGCCTTGTCGTATGGCCTCTGCGCGATCATTCCTGCAGCCCTGCTGGCTGGCGTATTCCTCGCGGCGCGACTGCGCAAGGTGGCGCCGCAGCGGTATTTGGTGCTGGGGAGTCATAAGCTTTAGGAGCCTGTGCTGGAGAGCGGGTCGGCTGGACATGAGTGAACGAAACCGAGGATTTATGGGGCTGGCTGTGCTTCTTCTCGCCAACTCCGTAAGCTTTGCCTCACTATTCACCGTCACAGCGGATCCGACGCCGACAAGAAAGGGACGACATGTCAGAGATTTACAGCGTGGAAGTGCCGGGTGCGAAACACCCGTGCACGAAAACATACCAGACGCTTGCCGAGAGTGCCGATCAATGGCAACTGTTGCTGAAAAGTGCCCATGGCCAGCAGGCCAAGTGTTTATGTAAAGGCAACGGCTCAAAGCACCTCAATATCCGACACCTCAAGGTTCTGAAGCGGTACGTTCTCGCAAGGTATGCGAACACAGGCCCTGAGCATGCCTTGGATTGTCGCTTTTTCAGCGAAGCCGAGTATCGGACGGGATTGCAATCCTACGTTGAGGGCGTGGTGGTGGAGGGGGATGAGGATGACGTCACTGTTCGTCTCTCTCAAGCGATCCAGCTCAGGAAGAAGAACGATGACGCCGAAGTCAAAGTCAAAGTCGACCTCCCACTCAATCCCCGAAAACCGGGGCGAACACAGCGTGCAATGAAGCTCCGGGGATTGCTGGATCTGCTGTGGACGCGCAGTGATCTAAATACCTGGCACCCCAACATGGAAGGCAAGCGGGATGACTCGATTCTTCAATGGAAGCTCAAGCAAACGGCGGAACACATCAAGACCCATCGAATGACGCTGGACAACGTTCTTTTGTGTCCAGCACAAGAGGGTCCCAAGTGTGGAGCTCGAAACTTTGCAATTGTGAAACAGGCAGGTCGACTCAAGTACAGGCTGGTCACCGTCGGTGTACTTATGCCTTACATCGAGGGTGAGTCCGTAGATCAGATGCAAACCCTTTCGCTGATGAACAGTAAAGGCATGCCCATGATGTACCTCAACGGGCGTACTTGGCCGGATGCACAAAAAAGCTTTGGCCGGGAGATTGGTGCCTGGAAAAAGGGTGCCAAGATCATTGCCATCGCATTTTTGGAGCTTCGACAAAAAAACGATCGTTATAGCGATGTTCTCGAGGTTGCCTTGATGCACGTGAGCGACATGTTGATTCCCCTGGACTCCGGTCTGGAGGGCAAGGTCGAGGCGATGCTCCGTGAGCAAAAGCGTAAATTCTCAAAGCCGCTGCGTTTCGATGGCGATGACAAAACGATCCCTGACTTCTGGCTGAATGATCTGGATGAGGAGTTTCCGATGGAAGTGTTTGGGATGAACACGCCTGAGTATTTGCAACGTAAGGCCGACAAAGTTCTCCACTATCAGACTAAGTATTCACAGCGCTTGGGGTGGTGGTTTTGGGATGCTTATCAGAACAGCGACGTGGCAAGCAGTCCTGCTCTGCCGCCTGCGACGAGGTAGTCGCTACGGCGGGGAAGTCTTGCACCGCAGCCCGGCGCGCCAGGGGTCGTAAATAGCAGAGGAGTCTTGCGATGACGCTTCCACGAGCGTTGGCATTCGATGTGTTCGGTACCGTGGTTGACTGGCATTCAGGCATCGCACGTGAGGCGAGTCCATTCGTATCGACCTACCTGCCCGCTGTCAGCCCCGCAGAATTTGCAATGCAATGGCGCCGGTTGTATGCGCCAGCGCTGCGCGAGTGCATCAAGGGGCATGGAGGCTTCGTCGTGCTGGACACGTTGCACTACGAGACGCTGGTCCAGTTGTTGACGACTTACGGCCTGGAAGTCGACCAGATTGCCCCCGAGGCATTGCACACGCTTGCCCATGCCTGGCGTCGCCTGGACCCTTGGCCTGATGTGGCCGAGGGCCTGGCCTTGCTGCGCCGGCGCTTTGCGGTGGTGACCTTGTCCAATGCCAATGTGGCCTTGATGATCGCCATGAACCGCTACAACGGTTTGCAGTGGGACGCGCTGCTGGGGGCGGAATTCGCGCAAACCTATAAACCGGATCCTGCGGCGTACCTGTCCACGGCCAGGGCACTGGACATCAAACCCGCTGAACTCTGCCTGGTGGCCTGCCACCACAGCGATCTTGCGGCAGCCAGGGAGTGCGGCCTGATGACGGCCTATATCGACCGGCCCCTGGAGTACGGTGGAGCACCTGCCCCCGATGCAGCCCAAGCCCAGGATTGGGACTGGCAAGCCGATGGTTTCATCGACCTTGATCGCAAGCTTCAGGTGATGTCTACCTGATCAAGCGCATGAGCCGTTGAATGCCTGGCTGACGATGGTACTTGATATATATCAACGTCACGGTTGCCCTGACGGAGGATGGTGAACCTACAACGAAGATGCCTGTTGCAGCGGCAAACACGACAGTGGCCCGCCGTGGCAGGCCGTGACAAACGTGCAAGTTCCATGGAGTCCGATCATGAGCCAGTATCAACGGTTATTGCTGATCATCAACCCGGCCCTGCGCCAGTCCCAAACCCTGGAACATGCCGCGGCCCTGGCCAAGGCCAGCGGTGCGCGCTTGCACATCGCGGCCTTGATCCCTTCCTGGAAACTGTTGTCGCTACTTGAAGAAGGCGACCGGGAACAGGCGCGCGAAGGCTACCTGCAAGACCATCGAGATTGGCTCAAAGACCAGGCAAATCACCTGCGTGAAAGAGGCATCGAGGTGACGACGGAGGTGGTCTGGGCCGATGACATGCAGCAAGACATCCTCGATCACGTCGCCGAAATGCAACCCGACCTGCTGATCAAGCAGGTGCAGCACGAGTCCGCGTTCAAACGGGCTTTTCTTACTCCACTGGACTGGCGTTTGCTGCGCCACTGCCCGGTTCCGGTGTACCTGATGGGTGAAGGTGATCTTCCCTTGCCGCGCAAGGTCGTGGCAGCGGTCGACGCTTCCAATACCCTGGCGCAGGATAACGAGCTCAATGAGCGGATCATCCAGCAGGCACGCGGACTCGCCATCCAATGTGATGCCGAGCTGCACCTGCTGTACGCCTGCGACATTTCGATGGTGTACATGGGCGATATGGGCGGCGGCGGGCTAACACTCTCGGACCTCGGCGCGCAGTTGCGCAAAGAACATGCAACATCCTTTTTCGACCTCGCCGACCGACATGGCGTGGCCGCTGACCGACGTCATTTCATTGAAGGGCACCCTGTCGCGGTGCTGAATGCGTTCGCCGATGAGCAGCATATGGATGTGATTGTGATGGGCAGGGTCCAGTCCCATGGCCTGGAAAAGCTTTTGGGTAGCACGACCGAACATACCCTGTATCAGGTGCCTTGCAGCGTCCTGGCCATCTAACGCGACCAGAATCGCCCATAACGAAGCGACAGGCATGAGAGTGTCCTGTTTGGAAAGAAATACATCATGACCGGCTGCTGAAGCAGCCGATCACCGATTGACGTGATCCGTCAAAATTTAAATGTGTACCGGAAAATCAGGCGGTTTTCGTTGGCGCTATCGGCGTACGTCGACCGATTGGTCGAGTTTCGCCACTGCGCTGACACATTCTTGAGCGGCCCACTCTGGATGGTGTAAGTGATATCGGTCACACGCTCCCATTCCTTACCGTCCTCTCCTTCGAGTCGTAAGCGGGCGGCCTGAGCGGAGCCCAGCAACGTCGGGTCGACCTTTTGTCCTTTTGCATACTTCAAGCCAAGGGTGAGTCCAGGCAAGCCTGCCAGGGGATTCCTTGAGGAAGGCACCCACCGTGGCCGGCGACTGCGCGATTTTCATGTCGAGGAATTTTTTGTCGAAGCTGACCATGGTCGCGGGTGCGTCGTACTCGATGTCCTCACAGAAGCGCATGCGGTAGTCGCTCTGATCCGCTGGCCTGGCCGCCCGAAAGCTGAGCTTGTGCAGGGGGATACGCTGATTCACCAGCCAACATGACAGCCCGTGGACGAGGATAAACCAAGTGCCGTAGGCAAACAGACGGCGCAAGACACCTCGGTCCTGTACCACGATAAATGCAAGATCGTCCTGGACCTGCAACTCGCCCTGAATGTCATCCAGTACAAGACGCAGGAATGACAGCATGCGCTGCAACGCCTGACCCAACGTGCGGCAGTCCAGGAGCGCATGGCACATCAGTTTGAAGTTGCCGCGACGCATCGGATGGCTGTCGATGCCAAAAAACTCATCGTCCAGCAGGTCGGCAATCTCCACCCAGAGGCGGGCAAAGGAGGTCGCTGAGACCCTGGCTTTTGGGGCGTCGAGCAGTTGAGAGTCGATGTCGGCATTGGCTAACGCAGCTGTCAGGTCCAGTTGCCTTTGCCTGGCGCTATGCAATGCCTCATGCACCAAGGCAATTGATGTGGTGCCTTTGTCCTGGAGGGGCGTCATGGATATTCCGCGCGGGTGTGGTGGGCCTTAATGTAGGGCTAACGCACATCCACCGCCAGCGTGACCGCAATCAACTCAGTGCAGCCGGTCAGTACTGGCTGGATTCGCCTCAATTGCCCGGGCAGTTACAAACAATACCTTTATCTTTAAGTCGGAGGACTGAACGAAGGGCGTTTTCTTACTTTCGCTGCAGAGTTTAACCAGAGCAGAATGGCTGCGAGAGAGGCGGTTATTATCAGCGTAAGCCACATGATGACCAAGAGGGTGAAGGTGACACTATTGTTTAACTCGCGAAGAATGCCGAAGGCAAAAGCTGTGTACCAAGACACACCCGAAACTGCACCTGATGCGAGAAACAAGGTAGCTCTCCTGAGGGAGACTCCAAAGAGCAGGGGGCGACTCAAGTCGCGCAGTGCTTCTGGCAATACAAACGCGTGAATGATTATTCCATTGATGGTCAGGACGGCCACCACCATGACCTTCGCCCAGAGTTTAGGATTTTCAAACTTTTCCGGCGACTCCATCGCATAAAGAGCAAGGAAACCAAGGCCTGAAAGCCACAGGAGGCATAGTCCAAGAGTGACCGCGTCGCTGATGAAGTGAAAGGTGCGTCCGATTTCAACGGGGAGGCTACCCCTACGCATCCAACGCAAAATCCAGAGGTCCAGCATCGTCGCCCCGCCGAGACCGAAACACATACCGAGCAGGTGTAAACCTACAAGGAGTGTCAGAACCTTCAACTGTGGGAGTGGATCAGGCAACGGAACGCTAAGCGCAAGTGTGTCCGCGAGTATGTGACCACTGCTGGAGAGCGCAAGTAGGCCGCCGAAAATCATGAGAGACGTTCGTGTTTTCATTTATTACGACCTTAGGCTCGCGTTCCTATTTGAACGCGTGCACAGTTTATTTGCTGGAGAATAAGGTCCTTGAATTCTCAATGTTATGGATATAAGTGGTGGTCGTGAAAGGAAGTTAAAGTTTGCTCCGGTAAAACGCCAATTCAGTTCAGGAAGGAACCGGTGCTTGAGCATCAATCAAACTCTGGCTCTTCAATTCCTCCCAAAAGGCTGCCGGAATACCGACCTTCATCGCCTGTACATTGGAAACTACCTGCCCTGGCGAACGCGCCCCCGGAATGATCGCGGACACTTGTGGATGTGCCGCTGCAAACTGCAAGGCGGCAGTATGAATGTCGATGCCATGTCGGCTCGCAACCGCCATGATTCGCGCGCGCTTTTCTACCGCACCGGCAGGTAGATCCTGGCTGAAGTTATATCGGTTGCGACCGCCCAGAAATCCGTCATTCAAGGGGGTTCCAACGACGACGCTGGTGCCTTTTCGTTTCAATGCCGCAAAGGTGCTGCGCAACGCATCGCCGTGGTCTAGGAGGGAATACTGGCAGGCGAGCAACACGATGTCTGGCGTCGGGTCATTACTGGCCAGTGCCTGAACCACGGCGTTCGGCGTATTGACGCCGAAGCCCCATGCCTTGATGAGCCCTTCATCACGCATCTTTTCAAGCTCAACCATCGCCCCTGTGCGCGCAATTCGATACGCCGCTTCCCATCCGCCTTCCAGCTCAGTGTTATCGGGCGAGATGTCGTGGATAAAAACGATATCGATACGTGGTAGCCCCAGACGCTGCAGACTGTCTTCCACGGAACGTCGCGTGCCTGCTGCGGTGTAGTCATATCGGTAGTTGAAGGGGGCTGGCGACTTCCAGATGGCATGGTCCGCGCGCAGGCCACCCGCAGCCGTCAATACGCGACCGACCTTGGTGGAGATCACATAGTCGTCTGGATCTTTGTCATGAAGGAAGCGGCCCAGACGATATTCGCTCAAGCCAAACCCGTAGAACGGCGACGTGTCGTAAAGCCTTACACCCGCATCCCAAGCAGCCTGCAGAACCAAGTCCGCCTGTTCGTCGCTGATCGGCGCAAAAATATTGCCGATCTGCGTCCCGCCCATGCCAAATCGTTGAGGTGTCATGTATCTCATTGTATGGGAGGACGGATTGAGGGGCAGGTTTGCGCGCACGAGCCGCCCTTGCGTAGGCATCACGCTTCCGCGCTCTGTCAGCGAAGAGGGCGCTGGGGCTGTAGCCGCCGAACTTGCGACACTCAATGCTGGCAGCAAAGCGGCTGCAACAGCACCCGTCGCCGAATAGGTAAGAAAATCTCGTCTGTCCATCCAACTTTCCTTTCGCGACTGAGGTTTCACGGGCTCATCGAAGCCGGTATTCGTACTAGAAGTTAGAACAACGAGGGTTGGCCGGGTGACCCTAATGCGCCATATCTTTTGCACAATCCTGCCGATGCACTTGTGCTGGTCACACACTCTCAGCAGACTCGAACATTCCGTAAATAGGGGGGCATGTAATGACGAGCGGTTCCTTCTCGCAATTCCGTTCCAGCCATGTGCATTCCCTGAGCGTGCACGAACCCGCTCAGCCCAACGAACGCCTCCAGGCACTCAGACGGCTTATCGAAAAAGTCACTTTGCAGATTGGCTTGGCCGAGGCTTGCACGACGTCGATTCCAGGTTTGGCCTTTTATCGAGTGGCCGAACTGGGTACGCCCAAGTACTGCATTTATGAGCCTTGCGTGGCCATCATTCTGCAGGGCGCAAAGGAGATCACGTTCGGCGAGGAAGCCTGTGAGTTCGGGCAAGGGGCGTTTTTTGTCACTTCGGTCGATATACCCACACTGGCTCGCGTTAACGCGGCTAGTGAGCAAACCCCTTATTTATCAGTTGTGTTGAAGCTCGATTTTGCCATGCTCAACGAGGTGATCCTGACCCTGGAATCGCCAAAGCAGGAAATGGCTACTGAGGCGCGGGGCTTCGTATCCGGTGTGGCGACGAGTGAGATGCTCGATGCGTTCGCTCGACTCGCCACGCTGATCGAACGGCCGCTTGAAGCAGGCTTGATGTCGGGCCTTATCAAGCGGGAGATATACGGTAGGCTGCTGCTCAGTGAAGCGGGGCATTTGTTGCGCAGCGTCACTCGCGATGGTTACCGAGACAAGGGCATCGTGAGAGCCATTGAGTGGCTGAAATATCACTATGACAAGCCGCTGCACGTGGCCGAGCTCGCCGAACGATCAGGAATGGCCAGCTCTACCCTGCATCACCGGTTTCGCAAGCTGACGGGTACCAGCCCCATTCAGTATCAAAAATCGTTGCGGCTGCAAGCCGCGCGCAGCCTGATGTTGACCGATAGGCTAGACGTGAACACCGCCGCATTGCGCGTCGGCTATGAAAGCGTCGCCCAGTTCAGCCGCGAATATGCCCGACGTTTCGGAGCCCCACCCTCCAGAGACATCAAGCACGCACGGGAAAATGGTGGGCGGCTCGACTAACCGCGTCACGCGTGATTCGAGTATGTAAGACGACGCGGAGAAACGATCAGGCCCCTCGTCCGTTACCTCGCCCTTGCGGCAAAGGGGACGAAGAGTGTGGGGCAACAAGTGTCCGGGGCAGACTCATTCTCTCAGATGACGCATCGGACTATCGTGCCCGGCAGCAGGTGAAGAACTCACACGCAAGTTGTCCCAGATAATCTGAAATATGCTCAATAAAAAGAATCACTCCGTCAGCTTATTTCTGCGGCCTCATCAAACTTCAACCGGGCAGCTTCAACATCAGGCAATTTATCAAGCGTCCATTTATGCAATTCGCGAAATGGCTGCTGCAATGTTTGACCAAGTGGGGTGATCTCATACTGCACTGCCACGGGCGAGAACGAAATGACCTTGCGCGAGACGAGGCCATTTCGTTCTAACCGCCGTAGGGACTGTGTCAGTGCCTTCTGAGTGACGCCCTCCAGGCGGCGCCTGATGGCATTAAAGCGATGCGGCCCGTCATCAAGCACAGCCAGAACCATCATCGACCACTTGTCTGCGATCTGGTCGAATAATGCCCGGCTCGGGCAGTCTGCCGAAAAACACTGTGGCTTCAATTCCAGCATCGAAGTTTCCTCATGTATACCTAGGCTACTCTAGGTGCCTAATTGACATTAGGTCTACAAAATATACTTATGTGGCTCCCCAAAGCAATGGAGTCCATCCAATGTCGAACCCTGATACCAGCATTTTATTCCGTCCTTTTTCCATCGGCTCGCTTGAACTGAAAAACCGGATTGTCATGGCGCCCATGACGAGGCAATTTTCGCCGCAGGGCATTCCCGGAGAAGGGAGTGCTGCGTACTACCGGCGGCGCGCTGAAGGTCGGGCCGGATTGATTTTGTCGGAAGGGACCGTCATCGATCGTCCCGCTTCACGTAACGGTTCCGGCATTCCTTTTTTCCACGGTGAGGCAGCGCTGGCCGGATGGAAGAACGTGATCGATTCGGTTCACAGTGTGGGTGGTCGTATGGGACCGCAACTCTGGCACACCGGTGCAGTGCGTGACATCAGCGGCTGGGAGCCTGATGCGCCGGTTGAAAGCCCATCTGGTCTCGATTCACCAAACGAGCCGCGCGGTGTGGCAATGAGCGAAGAGGATATTGCTGACACGGTTGCTGCATTCGCCAAGGCCGCGGCGGATGCCAAACGCCTGGGTTTCGACACCGTTGAGATCCATGGGGCGCATGGTTATCTGATCGATCAGTTCTTCTGGGCCGGCACCAATCAGCGCACCGATCATTATGGCGGACCGACGATCAAAGAGCGCTCGCGTTTTGCCGCTGAGATCGTGTCTGCCGTTCGTCATGCAGTCGGCCCCGAATTTCCTATCATCATGCGCGTCAGCCAATGGAAGCAGCAGGACTTTGGGGTGCGCCTCGCCGAGACCCCTGCACTGATGGAGGACTGGCTGCTGCCGTTGGTCGAAGCGGGTGTTGATGTTCTGCATTGCTCGCAGCGACGCTTCTGGGACCCTGAGTTTCCCGAAATTGATGGTGAGAACGGGCTGAACTGCGCAGGCTGGGCGAAGAAAGTCACTGGGGCGACAACCATTAGCGTCGGCTCGGTCGGGCTGGATAACGATGTTACTCACGCATTCGCCGGCAAGGGCTCAACCCCTGCGAGCCTGGAACGGCTCGTCGAGCGTATGGAGCGCGAAGAGTTTGATCTGATTGCTGTAGGACGTGTTCTGCTGAGCGACAAGGACTGGGTCGCTAAAGTGGAAAAAGGCGATTACGCGGATCTGAAGGGCTTCAATCCGGCATCTTTAGCTGAATTGGTTTGAGTCTGAGTGGGGAGTGTGATGCCACAAAGGTTTTAATCTGAAGGGGTCAGAGGTCTGGCCTCGGATGTTGCGAGGCCGAGATCGTAATCTGTTGTTGAGTGCGCCATGACTGTTTCAATGACTGAGCCTGTTAAGGGCACTCAACATGTTATGAAAAGTTTTTTCGGACTCGGTTGAATTCTGTTACAGGCTGTCTGGATCCCCAAAGAACATTTTGACTGGGCTCTAGGGCGGTGGTTTCAGGCTTTAAAAAACTGGTGATGCCCCCATTTTTGCCCCCAGTGCATCAGGTTCGCGAGTGACGATTTCCGACAGAGCCAGATGGATTCAGATGGCTTTCAGTAGTTCATAAGTGCGGGGGAGTGGCTCACGCTGCCTACCTCTCAGTCGGGAATGACCAGCGGCGTTGGATGGGGCTGTCTACAGTGCTGCGTATCTTTCAATCCGACGCTGATTGACCTACGAACGATTGGATATTTATACAGCTGTCACGCAGACTCCGACGATTTGTACCAAAAATTGTCTCCGATCTTGTTTACCGGTCCCGACAATCGCGCTAACTTGCGGTAACGCTGGCACAGTGCCGCTATCGGTCATCCCTGACTAGATCTCACTCGCGCGCACAGCTGCTCAGCTGGTGCCTACCCTTAATCAGGGCGGGATCATTGATCGCGCGCAGCTACCGCAAGAGGATTCTGCGGTTTAGTGTTTGTAGGAAGTGTTATGGATGGCGTGAGCTTCAAGCAGGTAGACCAGTATGCCCTGTGTTGTGTCGAGAATTTTTCTGATGAGCTTAAGCTCGCGCTGAGGGAAAACCTCACCCGTATCTGCCATGGTGCTGATCAGGCCAGCAAGGACAGGGCGATCTACAAATACCCTGCGACGATTAAGCACTTCTGGAGCGAGCGCTATTCCAAGAAAACTTGGGAAACCCGGATTGGTATGCTGGGTGAGCTCCTGTCTCACGTCATCATTCTGAAGCTCTTCCCCAACTTCGATGTGGTCTCCCCGTTCTTCAATATGGAAGAGAAGAGTATCCGGAAGGGCTTCGATCTCCTCCTATACGAGACCTCAACCAACAACGTCTGGATCACCGAGGTCAAGTCGGGCGGCAGAGGGGCGGACAAGACTTCTTGCTCGGCCACAAGTGCGCAATTGCGTTTGGCTCGGGATGACCTCAAGAGGCGTTTGGCTGAGCCGGAGCTCAATCACTGGCTCAACGCGATCAATGCCGCGAAAAATGCGATCCACAACAAAGCTAATTACCGGGACTCGGTTATTGAGATCTTGGAGATGGAAGGTGATTTGGCTGAAGAAGACGGGGCGAGTGCTTCGGACAACAATGTGTTTCTGGTCTCTGCCCTGTTCAGCGAAGTGTCCCAGGCTATCGCCGAAAATACCGTGTCAAATTTCACCACCAAGCTGGTAGCTGAAGCTGTGTTCAAAACGGTGTGGGTGCTGTCCCTCCACAAAGGCACCATGGAAAAGCTGGAAGAGTTTTTGAGGCAGGAGGCGGAGCAGTAGCATGGAAGAGCTGACTATCAGGAAGCTGGGCAACACCAAGTTCAAGGATCTGTATTTCCAACTCCTCAAGGGAGACGAACTGGGTAACACAGAGATTGTGAAACTCTTGGCGATCGCCGTGCTGCTCCTTAACCACAAGACCCTCGAAATTCGGCGTCTCGGCTACCGCATTATCCTGTTTTACGGTAACGCTTCGGGTCAGTACCAGGCGCTGTACGATGTAGCACTCAACAGTGGTCTGCACCCTGTTTCAGCAGTAATCAGCAGCTACTTTTCGGAGGATGATCACCGCAGCGAGTCGTTCATCCGAAACATCGTGGGCAGCTACATCGATACCTTCCGTGATCAAGGCATCGTGCTGACTGAGCAACAGGATGCCCTGCGGACATTTGTTCAGTCGGAGTACCGTAAGTCGTCAGTCGTGGTTGCTCCGACCAGTTACGGTAAATCTGAGCTCATCATCCAATCGGTGAGGGAAAATCCAGGGCAGCGGATCCTGATCCTCGTGCCTTCTAAGGCTCTGCTGGCCCAGACGAAAAAACGGTTGATCTACGCGGACATTGAGGGGTTGGGCAAGGTGGTGACCCACCCCGAGATGTATTCGGTTGAGCGAAAGAACAGGGCATTTGTCCTGACCCAGGAGCGGCTCAACAGGCTCTTGAACGAGAACGCCGGGCTGAGCTTCGATATGGTCTTCGTCGACGAGGCCCACAACCTGCTGCAGAGCGACCGCAGAAGTGAGTTACTTGCTGCCATGCTGTGCATCCTGGGGGCTCGTAATCCGGAAACATCATTCAAATTCCTGACTCCCTTCCTATGCGATGAACTCAACGTCCGTGTGCGCTTCCTGGACATGATCCCGAGCGGATTCAAGATCGACGAGTACATCAAGTCTGAGCGCTTCTACATCAGGGATTTTAGGGCAGGGAGGGGCCAGACGAAGCTCAAGCTCTATGACCATTTCCTGAATGACTGGATGGAGTTCGATCGGAGGTATGCCAACTGCTTCGAGCTCATCAAAGGCGAAGCACTGTCCAAAAACATCGTTTACGGCAACAGGAAAAAAAGCATTGAGTCATTTGCGGTTGAACTGGCGGCCGTGCTGCCGCCCGTAGATTGTCCGCTGATCCAGACGGCCTGTGCCGAGCTAGGGGAGCTTTTTGACCGACGCTACAAACTGATCGGCTGCCTGCGCAAAGGGGTTATGTACCACCATGGTTCGATCCCTGACACCATCCGTCTTTACTTGGAGAACCTCTTCAGTAGCTCCAAGCAGATGAGGTTTCTGGTCTGCAACTCCACACTTCTGGAAGGGGTGAACCTGCCGATCGAACGACTCTTCGTTTTTGATTTTTTCAAAGGGAAGCAAAAGCTGACGCCATCTCAATTCAAGAACCTGGTCGGACGCGTCAACCGGTTCAGTGAGGTCTTTGCGCCTGGAGCTAAGGCTGCGTTGAGAAAGCTGGAGTCCAGCATCTACCTGTTGGGCGTAAATGGCTACACACGCGACAATGCAGCGCTTGAGACTTTCTACGATAAATCCGTCAACGTCTCAAAGGTGGTCAAGGACACTGTCAGCAACGTTCTGCTTGAAGCCACCAAGATCATCGATGGGAAGGTGTCGGTTCTCTACGACGACGCCGTGGCTCGTCTTGAGAATATGCATCCTGGCGTGGTTAAAGATCGAGAGTGTCGGTACGTTACCACTCAGGTGGGCAAGCTCCTCATTGCGAACAGTGTCAGTGAAATTGACGTGTTCTCAGAGGAGGAGGCTATTGAACGGAAGATCAGACGAGGCATCGAGGCGAACGGCGTCATCAATACCGTTGACAGGCTGATGCTTGCGATCTCCAAATCGTTCGTCGATCACTTCGACGACAGCCGAGAGTACAGCGACCTGGTGCGTCTCAAGCAAGAGCCTGCCCGGAATTTCTACGCCATGATCCTGGATTGGAAGCTGAAGAAACTCAGCGTCAAGCAGACGATCCGACAGACGCTCGCGTACTGGAAAAAGCTGGTCGAGACTAGCCATAGCGATCACGTATTCGTGGGTAAATGGGGTGATACCAAATATCGCGACAGCAAGTACGAGAACTGGGTAAGAATCTCCCAAAAGGATGACGGCGAGCGTATTAACCTGGCAATTGTCCGTCTCAAGGACGAGGACGATTTCTTCGACAACAAGATTTTCAAGTTCGTCGAGGTGCTGAATGGGGTAGGTGCCCTGGATCCAGGCTTCTACAAACTCATCAAATACGGTACTGCGGATGACACGAAGATCAAGCTCATCCGCGATGGCTACAGCCATGGCCTAGCGGATCTGATGCTCGAACGGTACCCCGAAACTGTGCGTGCGGCGCTTGGCGGCGAGATCGAAGTGAGCCCTCGCCTAGTCAACATGATGATAAACAACGAGGAAAGCGATCTGCTGATTTTTGAAGCCAAGATGAACCTCAAACCCATCTGATTGAGGATCTTGGAAGCGGCTGCGAGTTTGATCAGGATAAGCGACAAAATCTCCGTATGTCGGAACCGCTACTAAAGCTGTTTTTATTCGTTAATGAGCTGGGTGGTATTTTGAGAAAAGACAAGTTTCCTTGGGATGAATCGATTTCGTTTGATGACTATAAGCTTGATCATGCTTATACGCAGACAATGATGAACTTTACGTCAGTGGATAGATGGCTATATCTAGGGGCCGACGCAGGTAATGACCGCTTCGCTAAGATAGGTATAACTATGGGGGATCTGGGCTCTCGGTCATACAGCTCAGCAAACCCTAATTACTATTTGTTCTGTGCTTTTAAATGCAATCATGATGTGTCTAGAGATGAGTTGGTACATATGGAGAATGTTTTACTTGAAAGATTGGATGATTTGTTTCAGTACGGCTACGGTGAATCTAAAAGGATGTATCATTATGAGTCGGGTGTCCTGTCTGAGTGTTATCAAGATGTAAATTTTCAAGAGTTTTTTGTGACTCTACATCAGGAGATTTATGATGGGTTTAGGCACAAATTTGTTATTAGTGAAATGGTGAACGAAATTGGGATAGGGTATGGAGAGTTCGTGGATTGCCTGTTCAGTCACAAGATAACGAATCATCAATATTTTAGGGACATGATTATCCAGTACTAACGAACTGTTAAGAAATTTTGGTGGCAATGCATTGGAGAGCACCGAGGCAACGACACGATTCTGACATCGTTTAAGCGTAATGATGGCATCGCCAACCCTTGGGGGGCTTGTTGAAAGTTCAAATGAAAAGACTGCCGGGCATGGTGCCTGGCACTCTGCACGAAATCCTAAGAAACCCAATCGATGCCCTTCGGGGGCTTCGTTTTGAGAAAAGCCAGATCGCTTCGGTCCGTGGTCAACGGCGTGCCAACGTTTTCGAGGCTGGCGAAACCTAGGGACGTCCGGTCAGATCTTCAACCGCTTGCATCTCAGAATGAATGAACGGGTCTGATCGATCTGCAAGCTTGGACGGACGACGCAACCGCTGTGCGAGCATCCTGAGCCTCGTGATGCTCTGCGACGCTAACTATACACTGTTGCGTTTCCTCTTCTCAGTATGACGCGCTGCCCGCGATGCTCGGCCAGTCCCTCTTCGGCCAGGAAGTGAGCGCGCTGACTTGGCGGGTCAGCGGTCACCAAACATCAAATGTTGGAGGCGAAGCGCGGGGACAATGGATCGAGAGAGTTCTGCGGTCAAAGCCCCGGCGGCATTTAGAGGGACGTCGATCCTCGATGTCTGGGTGATCGGGCCGAGCATCTGTCTAGTCCACTTCAAGTCGTCCGCAGTGCAAATGATGACCTCAAAGCAGCAAATAAGCGAACGAAGCACCATTTCCAGCATCGTGCAATTGGTCAAGCGCGTGCTGCAGTGCTCTATCTGATCTGCGAGGCTTTCTACTAGTGGCCTTTGATCCAGTGCGTTTCGCTGGGTTCGCAATTTATTTGGATCACATTATGAGGGGCGCTTAAGCGTGGGATGCTGCGGACAGCGAAACTACTGGCTCAGCCATATGAGCTGGGCTTGCCCGTGAGCTCAGAAATCAAGCTATCATCTAGCCATTACTGTTACCTACCAAGGATGGGCGGGTAGGCACCCTAAATGGGCGCTCACTCCATCTGATGATCCGATGGCAAGCAAGGAGAATCGCAGTGAGATCCCAGGTCAGAATCATCGACTCGACGCAGTTAAAAAACGCCAACCCGAACCTTGTAGATCCTGTCGGTTACCGCAAAAGCGGGCTGAGCTTGAATCACATTATTGGCTGTCCACTCGATTGCAGCTACTGCGTTCGTCATCTCTATGGAAATTTTGATCAGCGAACGCCGCAAGCATTGATGAGCGATGAAGAAGCCTTCCAGCGATTTATCACTCACCGGTATTTCCAGCCTCATATCACACCCATTCAGTTGTTCAACCGGGCCACCGACCCGATGCTCCCCGAGGTCAAGAGTCATACCCATAATCTGCTGCGTATGCTTGATGAGGCCGGGCTGACCAACAATGTGCTTGTGATCACTCGATGGCGTGTATCTCAGGACGATTGCGAGCGCTTCAATACGCTCAGAAATATCAAGCTAACAGTGCTGGTTACGTACTCAGGAATTGATGATCCGAAGGTCGAGCCCATCAAGTCTTCGATCGCTGCCAACAGTCTGAAGATGCTGTTCCGCCATGCCAGGCACTACAAAGTGGTGTTGTATTGGCGCCCAATCGTTCCAGGGCTAAACGACTCGTTTGAACACATTGCAAAGGCCGCGGCGCTGGCCAACCATGCCCATGCGACCGTATTTAGCGGGCTGTTCTATCGAAAGGAAATAGCCGAGTTTTACCAGAGCCAAGGAATCCCTGAACCTTACAAAATGACGGCAAGACGAAAACTACTCCCGCTGGAAGATGAGCATAGGTTGCTCAGATTGTATGGGGAACAAAATCAGGTGACACCGATCTTCCACAAAACCTCTTGCGGAGTCGCCTTTGCGCATGCACAACCCGATTACAACGGACACTTCGGCATCACCGAACTATGCGATACCTGCCCAAGCTCCCAATTCTCCATCTGCAAGGCGGCATGGAAGAAGCCAGATCTGCAGATTCTCAATCGAATGTGCCAAGAGCTGGGTGCTGTGGAAGCCCCGCAGGTGAACGACCGTGCGATTGTCGTTCGTGGCCTGGATGAACAGCGTCGTTACTATTTACAGCACTCACTAGGCTATCAGGTGCACGACGCTGACAAACCCCATCACTACGCGCGCCATGGCCGCGCCGAGGCTACAAGGAATCTCTGATGCTAAAAACAGACTTCGCCTGGCCCTCTGAACCAGTCATCATCGTAGACGTTGAGGGCAATGGGCATATGCCACCCGACTTGGTCGAGGTGGGAATCGCCTCATTCCCACCGACGGAAAACCGCGAGATTTTGTCTTGGTTAATCAAGCCCGTCCACCGGATCACTTGGCAGGCCCAGCGAATCCACGGTATTAAAAACGCGGAGCTGGAAAATTGCCCATCCTGGGCTGAGATCATGGATGACGTCGAGCAGCACCTGCAGGGCCGATGGTTCGTCGCGCACAATGCGTCGATCGACTATGGCGTGATGAAGCGTCACCTACCCGAATGGTCGCCAGTGGGGGTCATCGACACTTTGAAACTTGCTCGTCACGTCTACCCTAACGCCAAGAGTCATCGGCTTGAGTCATTGCTCATTGACACAGGGCTGCGCGACAAGGTCGCCGACCAGCTCCACCGGGCAGCAGATGATGCTTATGCGACGGCCATATTGCTTGATCATCTCATCGAAAAGTCGGCTGCCAGCACTTGGCAGGAGATCTGCAAAATCGCGCAGCTCAAAACGCAACCTTACGAGCAATCGCCTCCCCCGGAACAAGGAAGCCTATGGTGAAGCCTGTTCTTTTAGGTGTCACTGGAACCCACTCCACGGGGAAGTCCACCTTCTGTGAAGCGCTCAAAGTTTCACTTGAGTGCAAAGGCATCTGCGTTGCTACCATCCCATCGTTCGGGAAGCTTGCGGTACAGCAAGGTATCCCGCTGCTCACTCAGCATACCTACGACTCCACGATGTGGTTTATCGACCGTACGCTTGAGGCGCAACGAGCAGCGGCTGACACTGCCGAGGTGATATTGGTCGATCGACCGATCATGGATGCCGTGGCGTATTGGAATGCCGCAGTCGAGCATCGAGGTACATCTGCACCGATGCACCAGGTAGAGGCGGTCAAATCATTAATCACCAGCCAGCTTCCTGGCTACACGATGATCGTTGCGACCAGGCTTGATAGCTCCATTGCTCTCGGCCCAGGACGCGATACCAACTTGCCTTTCAGGGCGTCCGTCGACAGCCATTTGCATCAGATTTTGAGCGACTTCGGGATCCAGCATCAGATGCTTTTTCCTGACGTACGAGATGTTCTTCTCGATAGCTTACACATCGAAATCCTTCAAAGGTTGGAGCACTTATGACCGGCCCCCGTACGGGACTCTTGGCAGGAAAGCAGGTGAGGCGTCTCGGATTTGGCACCATGAGGCTCACGGGGCTGGGCATCTGGGGCCCGCCTGCTTCCGAAACTGAAGCCGTCCAGCTCCTGCGTAAAGCGGTGGAGTTGGGCGTGCAACACATCGATACCGCTGACGCCTATGGGCCAAATGTGGCCGAGGGGCTAATTCGTAAAGCGTTGTTTCCCTATGCTGACGACCTGATCATTGCAACTAAAGGTGGCTTCACCCGTCAAGGTCCCGGCAAGTGGACGCCATGCGGCGTTCCAGCGTATTTGCGCCAGTGCGTTGAGATGAGCCTCAGGCAGCTCAACGTCGAAGCGATAGATCTGTATTACTTGCACCGTGTCGATCCAAATGTCCCCTTGGCTGACCAGGTCGAGGAGCTTGAGCAGATGCGACAAGAAGGGAAGATCAAATGCCTGGGCTTGTCGAAAGTCGATATTCCTCAAATCACGCAGGCGATCGCGATTGCACCCATCGCCGCGGTTCAGAATCAATTTAGCATCCTGGATAACCAGTCCGAGGATGTGATCCGCTGGTGTGAGCAGAACGAAATAGCGTTCATTCCCTACGCGCCTCTGAGCGCCGGAAGGTATTTTTCAACCGGTGAGGTTCGAGGCCAGTCCGCCTCGGCAACCCATGCCTTGAAATGGCTTCTGAACTACTCGCCGGTCATGTTCCCAATTCCGGGCACATCCAGAGTTGAGCATCTGGAGGAAAACCTCAGATCGGATATTGAGGGCTAGCACCTCGTGCGCTCTCTCATTCGATACATTAGCCTATGGGCTATTTTTCGCAGCTGCTCGAGCGGCACTCTAGTGTTTACCGATGGAGATTGGCTTTGAGTACCCGCATCCCACCTTTTAGTTCGCAACACCTAGAAGCTGCATGTCGTGTTCTGGCTGATACGGAACGTGGCTTGAGCGGCACTCAAATTGGATATCTCCTCCAAGACATTCGCGTTCCGGACGCCGACGCCAACAACACCAAGTGGAAGCGCTTGTTCAACGCTTTGGCACAAATGCAAAAGCAGCATCAGGTCGGGAACCATCTCATTCTTTTCATCAACAGCGCTATGAATCCTGTGAGCTACGCCCGGGATCGTGAGGCCTTTATTTGGCGCAGGGATGAACTCAACGTTGTCCTAGCATTCTCGGGATTCTATGTGCGCGATGATGGAAAGGTCGGGCGTGCGGACAAGGCAACCACACTGGATGTGGCCCGTGCTCGTGTAGGCCGGCTCAAAGCTGCGCTAGAAGCCCGAGCAGTACATGAGGAGGTTTTGAAATATTGTAGGGCAGAACTGTTGAGCGAAAATTACTTCCACGCCGTATTTGAGGCTACAAAGGGGATTGCGGCACGAATCCGAAATCTTTCGGGCTTGAATGGTGATGGCGCCGATTTGGTGACAAAGGCTTTCCTTGGGCAAAGCCCAATGCTTGCCTTGGGCCCCCTGGCCACCGAATCTGAGAAAAGTGAGCAGAAGGGATTTGCGAATCTGCTAATCGGACTGTTCGGGGCCGTCCGCAATCCTTTGGCGCATGCGACGAAGATAGATTGGCCTATGTCCGAGCAAGACGCCCTCGACATTCTCACGATGGTATCGCTGATGCATCGTAAGCTTGATGTCACCCGAAAGATAAACCCTTAGGTTCAGTAGGGTGAGCCAGCGGATTTCTTCAGCCCCTTCGTCCCGACTCACCTCTATCGAGAAAAATGCGATGCCGGTCTATTTCATTGGTCAGGTACAGGCCAACAATTGCATCCACATCAAAATTGGGCGCGCTAGCGACATCACGCGCCGGCGTGGTCAGCTACAGACCGGTAGCCCCTTTCCTTTGGAGGTGATGGGCTGGATTCATTCAGAAAATGATGCAGCTCTTGAAAGGAAGCTCCACATCCATTTCGCGCCACAGAGGCAGATAGGAGAATGGTTCCGAATCGAACCTGCTGACGTCTTGCCCATCCTGATGGATGAAGGTGAAGATGGATTCATAGCGAAAAATGCTAATGCATTCGAAATCACGGGGTATGGGCGAGACGCGTTACCGGAATACGTGGGCGTCTGGGCGTGGGGTGATTTGGAGATTCAAGAGTGCTGCCCGTTTTGTGGATGCTTTTGCGGTATGCATTACCAAGACGCTTCCGGCATGTGCCACTGCATCAATTGCGATGTGCTCACAGACTTTTCGGATATCTCGGAGGAAGATTGTGATTGATCCTCGCGCTTCGAACTTTCTCGATCATGGCCGTGAAATTTGAAGGCGCTGCCGCGGATCGGTGGCCCAGTGAAGAAACGCGAGATTGGGTATTCGTGGCGGGGGTTGGAGGTGATCAACGTCTAAGCCGTCCGGCAATTCACCTACCCGACCCCGGCCATAAGAGCGAGAGGGTAATTCACCATACGCTTACACCGGTTCTTCATTGATCGTGTTGGTCTCCGTCACGTTTGGTCATGCCGCTATGTTCGGGGGGAGGATCGTATCGTGTCTCTGCACCGGGCCGGCAGTATTTCATAGGGGCCAGAAGATAGTAATCGACACGCTGATGTAATCGGATAGCGCTCGACGGCGGTTTGCGACCAGTAGTATGACTTTTCCGAGAAGGGGCTGCCGGACCTTAGGTTGGGGGCATCCTTTTCAAACCATCCAAAGCATGCCCTCAGATGTGCCCCCAATGCAGCAATCCACTGGAAATGAATGGAGCTCCATGGTTTGTGGAAAGGCAAAAATGATCAACTGAATCGCCTGCCCGACGACGCCTAAAGACTCTCAGGATCCCCGAAAAACATCTGAATCCGCGACCGCAACCAGCGCTCCCCAGGGTCGTTGTCCTGGGAGCCGCGCCAGGCCATGTGCAGCTCGAAGCTGCGCACCGGTATGGGTGGGTCTTCGGCGCGTACGCCGCCGGCGGCGGTCAGCGCGTCGGCGGTGTAGTCGGGCACGGTGGCGATGATGTCGGTGCCCGACAGCAGGGTGCTCAGGCCGTTGAACTGCGGCACGGCCAGCACTACGTGGCGCTTGCGCTCGAGTTTCGCCAGCTCTTCATCGATGAAACCGCTCAAGTCACCCGCGAAAGACACCAGGGCATGGGGGCGAGCGCAGAATTCGTCCAGGGTCAGTCGTCCTGGGGCGGTGTCAGCCCGTAATACTTTGGGCATGCTGCGCCGCAAGACCTTGCGCTTGGCGTTGGCCGGCAGGTCGTCGGTGTAGCTGACACCGATGGAGATTTCACCGGACGCCAGCAAACCGGGCATCAGAATGTAGTTGACCCGGCGCACCACCAGCACAATGCCGGGTGCTTCGGCCCGCAGGCGCTTGAGCAGCATCGGTAGCAAGGCGAATTCGGCGTCGTCCGACAGGCCAATGCGAAACACCGAGGTGCTGGTGGCCGGGTCGAATTCCGCCGCACGGCTGACCGCCGTGGAAATCGAATCCAGGGCCGGGGAGAGCAGGGCGAAGATCTCGACCGCCCGGGCCGAAGGCTCCATGCTGCGGCCGGTACGTACGAACAACGGGTCATCGAACAGGCTGCGCAGGCGCGACAGCGCGGCGCTGATGGCCGGTTGGCCTAGGAACAGTTTCTCGGCCGCGCGAGTCACACTGCGTTCATGCATCAGTGTTTCGAACACGATCAACAGGTTCAGATCGACACGCCGCAGGTCATTACGATTCATCTGGGGTCCTGGCAGATTCGGCAAGCTTGACGTGAGCGGCCATATGGGAACAATGGCCGGCATGAATCTTACGGGGAAAGGCTGGTACTCTGCACCGGCTAATTGAGTTTTCTTAGGTTAAGTCCCACAGGATTGGTTGGTTTTTCTTACTGCGGAATCAATGACAGGCATGTCGACTATTAATAGCCACTGATGGTCTTGGGTACAAAGCCCGGATAGAGTTCATGGCATTAGAGGTTACTTTGACGAGGTTTGCGATGTCCCGCACGATCCGTTTTCACAAGTTTGGCGGTGCCGAGGTGCTCAAATGTGAAGAGCATGCGGCGGCTCTTCCTGCGCCAGGAGAAGTGCAGGTCCGTGTCGAAGCGATCGGCATCAGTTGGTACGACACCTTGTGGCGCCAGAACCTGGCCTCGTCCCAGGCGCGCCTGCCTTCGGGCCTGGGCCATGAAATGGCCGGCGTGGTAACGGCCGTCGGCGACGGCGTCGATGACTTGGCCGTGGGCGACAAGGTCGCCAGCTTCCCGGCCGAGAGCCCGAACGATTATCCGGTGTACGGTGAAGTCATCGTGCTGCCACGCACCGCACTGACCCGTTATCCCGACGTGCTCAGCCCGATCGAAGCCGCCGTGCATTACACGCCGCTGCTGATCGCGTATTTCGCCTACATGGACCTGGCACGGGTCAAACCGGGGCAATTCGCCTTGGTCACCGATGCCAGTCATTGCGCCGGTCCTTCCTTCGTACAACTGGGCAAGGCCCTGGGTGTAAGGGTGATCGCGGCCACCAAGACGGCTGACGAGCGTGAGTACCTGTTGTCGCTGGGCGCTGAGAAGGTCATCGTCACCGAAGAGCAGGACTTGCTGATGCAAATCAACAAGCTCACCGACAACCGTGGCGTCGATGTGGTATTCGATGGCCTCGGCGGGCCGCAGATGTCGCTGCTGGGCGACGTGCTGGCACCGCGTGGCAGCCTGGTGCTGTATGGCTTGCAGGGCGGCAATCAGACGCCGTTTCCAGCCTGTGCGGCGTTCCAGAAGAACATTCAGTTCTTTGTGCACTGCATCGGCAATTTCACTGGCAAGCCAGAACTGGGCATTCTCCAGGACCAGGTGGCCTTGCAACGAGCACTGCGTGATATCAATCAACTGACCGCCGACCGTGTGCTGTTGCCACTCAAGACTCGGGTCTTCCCGTTCTCCGAGTTTGTCGAAGCTCACCGTTACATGGGCGAATGCCCTTGCCGTGAACGTGTTGCCCTTCAGGTCGTCGACCCGGCCTGAACCCTGTCTTGCGCAAGAGTCATCGCCCCGGGCTCTTGCGCTGCCTTCGTCCTGACACCCATCCTTTCTTACGGCACCTCCTGCCTGGCGGTGCTGCGTTCGTACCTCACCCTCTCGCGCCTTGACTGGCCTGTCCCGGTTCGCTCAAGACTGAAGCGGTTTGTCGGCCAACATCTGAACTGGTTTTTGCCCTCAATCTGTATCTTCTAATCATTGTTTAAGTCTTGATAATTGAACACTGATTTCCATATCAAGGAAGAAGTCGTGGTGCGGTATAACTTTTTCGAAGGTCTTCATCCTTCAAGATGCATTCAAGGGGCAACGAGCGTTAATTGGTGCGAGGCTATCTATCGACCTTGGGGAAAACAGGGCGAGGTAGAGAGCCTATTAAAGTTCGGCAAGTTCTTTGTTTCTCGTACTCATTGTCTGTGGGACGTTGTCGGAATTCTCCTAGGACGTGCCGCTCGGTCGGTTAGCCCCCCTGTTTTCGCGGCTTTCGGCGGGGATGTGAAGGGGCGCGAGCCTACTCTCGGCATATGTATCAAATAATTACGACAAGCAATGCTCGAGCGTATTGCTAATACTCTTTGAGTGCTAGAACAATCATCTAGACCAACACGTCGCGCAGTCACGTTGGTGCGGGTGCGACGCCGATAGTTGAATTTCCAGGTAAATGGCTATGAGTGCAATTCATGAGCAGGCAATGACTCACGTGTATCAACAGATACTGCAACGACTGTCAGGTTTTTATTCCCGGGCAGAACGTACCGCGTTGCAGCTTTTGATCCAGCGTTTAATTGTCGCCGCCGGAGGCATCGAGCGGATTGGCGATTACCGCGTGTTGACGGTCCAGAACGGGAGCAGGGAAAGTTTTTATGTGCTGACTGCCTTGCGGGCCGCACAGCTGAGCATCGCGGGGCGGCATCCGGTGACCTTCACCTTGCGCGTCGCCACGCCACGCCTGAGCGAAACCACCCAGGCGACGCTGGAAAACATCCACCGCTGCTACAGCGCGCTGTTTGTCTACGATGATCCCCGGGTCGAATTGCTGATGGCCGATAACCGCGAGGTGTTGCCGTTCAATCACCGGCAGCCCTTGTCGGTGGCGGGGCACGAAGCCAATCGCATGGACCTCCTGGTCCTGGGACACCTTCGTGCGGTCGACAGCCCCTTGGAGATTGGGGATGACGGCTACCTGGCGATGGCCGAGTTCTATCGGCACATGGCTCGCTGGGAGGCGGGCGTGGACTCGTTGGTCAGCAGCGATACACCGCGTCAGCAAAAACAATTCATATCGGGCCTGCGCCGCGCGACTCGCAAGATCGGCCTGCTGACCGAGCAGGCCTGCGGTTTCGACAACCTCTTTGCCCACCTCGATACCCTGGGCGGTGATGTCTACCGGCATTTCTATGGGCCGGAGCGCCTCGATGCCTGGAAGCCCGAGGGGCACTTCGAGGCCTGCCGGCGAGTGGGCCACGTCGGCATCGACGACCTGATCGTCGATCGTTCGGAGGGAACCAACTGGCCGCTCTTCAACGAGTTCCTGCGGGTGCAGACCGAGGGCCTTGTCCCATCGGCGCCCGAAAACGAGTACATCAGCCCGCTGCTGTCGGCTCATCTGCACGGCCTGCAGGCCTGCTACCTGCACGGACGCAGCTATGAAACCGGCTACGGGGACTACGCGCAGCGGGCGATCATGATCATGCACCGCAAGCAACTGCCGGAACACGCCTGCGAACAGGCTCGGGCGCTGTTCGGCTCACCGTCGTCGATTCCCGAGCGTCGTGCCTACGCCGCCCTTGAAGCGCAAAAGATCCTGGGGCTCAGTGAAACGCAACTGGTGTGCATGCTGTTCGCCCCCTTCGTGGGGCAGGGCGCGGGCCTGGAGGACTTCCTGCGTTGCTGCCACCCCGGCATGCTGGTGGCGATGCCGGACCTGCACAAAGCCATGCAGGGTGCGACCGTCGCCGATCAGGTTGCGCAGTGGATGGTCGATGTCAGCGGCCTGCCCATCGACATCCTTGGCAAGCTGTACCGGGCGAGTGTCTCACTGCCGGAACAACCGGAAATCGCCACGGGCGCCGATCCGCAGCAGGCCACTGATGGTGTTGACGCTGCAGAAGCCGGTTCGCCTGTAGACGGGCTGCACGAACGCTCGGCAAGGCATTGAGGAGCGAGGTTTGACGGACTCATCTACCTCGTCCCCAGTCCTTGTACCCGGCGTTGCGACTGGATCGGCTGCGACCCGCTGTCCTGGCCTGAGCCGATGAAAAATTGCCGGGAGACAGACTTCGCCTATCAGGCGGTTTATCGCTACCTGACCACGCTGATCAACGAGCTGGAGGTTGATGCGCGGGTTCGCCTGCCGTCGCTGCGGCAATTGGCCGAGCGTCTGAACGTGTCGATATCGACCATCCAGTACGCGTATTCGCTGCTGGAAAAGGAAGGGCGGGTCTATTCGATCGCCAAGTCCGGTTACTACGCGCTGCCCGTGCCGAGCATGGCCACCCTGGACGGCGGTGACGATTTACTCGAGACCCTGTACGTCAATGCCCGACGACCCGGCATGCAGGTGCTCAGTGCGGACGAACCAGCGTCGATGCAGCCATTGGACAGCCCGCTGTTGCTGCTCGAGCGCGAATTGCTGCGCCAGTACCCACGCTCCTCGCAGACACCCTCGCAACCCTGGGGCGAGTTGGAGCTTCGCACCGCGCTGGCGGCCCGCTACACGTCTTCGCCGGCCCGTTGCTGGAATGCCGATGACGTCTACATTGGCGCCGACCTGCGGGGCGTCCTGGAAATTCTTATCGCGGTGCTGGCACTCAGGGGGGCCACCGTGGTGATCGAATCGCCCTGCGACTGGGCGGTGTTGCGCCTGCTGCAGGCGGCGGAGGTCAACGTCATCGAGCTGCCACTGTTGGCCGGCGGCGAGCTCAATGTCGAGCAACTGGAACAACTGCTGGTGAACGAAACGGTAAGCCTGGTGGTGCTGTCGTCGGTCTTGAACATGCCGAGGGGGACGCTGGTTCCTGAAGAGAACCGTCGGACCATCGCGCATCTGCTGGAACGGCACGGAACTTGGGTGCTGGAGAACGATAGCCATACAGACCTGGCGTTCGAGGCAAGGATGACGCCTTTTCGAGACTTGCTCGACCCGGACCGGCTGATCGTTTATTCGACGTTCGAGAAGACCATCGGGCCAGAGGCGCCGTATGGCTACGTGCTGTCGCGCCAGTTGACCCTGCACCTGCAGCGACATTTCCTGTTGCGTGCGTTTCGCTTGTCGCCGATTCGCCAGAAAGCCATCGCCCGGCTGTATAGCAACGGTCGGATTGACCAGCACTTGCTGGTGTTGCGTCGCCTGCTGCGCGAAAGTGCGATTTCGACCACACAATTGCTGCGCGAGCGGCTGGGAGACAGCCTGCAATGGGCAGAACCCCAAGGTGGCGCAACGATCTGGATGCAATCGACGCGACGGGTCGACTTGCGACGGGTTTTCCATCGGCTGCTTGCCCAGCGAATCGTCATCGCGCCGGGGGAGTTGTTCAGTCTCCAGGGCCTGTACGCACAACATGTGCGCCTGACCCATGCCCTGAACGGGCCTCAGGACATGGACGCTGCGCTCTGCGCGCTGGCCGACGCCTTGAGGCTCGAACAAGCGTAATCGGCGGCAATGGATCGAACCCATCGCGCCATGGTCGAACTGTCAGTAAACTGCACTCCATTTACCGAGCCACTCCACTCAGAGGTTTTGCATGACAGTCAGTCCATTTGCGGGCAAGCCGGCACCGGCAGAGTTGTTGATCGATATCCCGCGACTGGTGACGGCCTACTACACCGGCCGACCCGATGCCTCGGTTGCGACCCAGCGCGTGGCCTTTGGCACCTCCGGGCACCGTGGCAGCTCCTTCGACCTGGGCTTCAACGAGTGGCACGTGTTGGCCATCAGCCAGGCGATCTGCCTGTACCGCGAAGCCCAGGGCATCAACGGGCCACTGTTCGTCGGTATCGACACCCACGCGCTGTCGACCCCGGCGGGTGCCAGCGCACTGGAAGTATTCGCGGCCAATGGCGTCACCGTCATGATCGCCGAGGGCGATGAATACACCCCGACACCGGCGATTTCCCACGCCATTCTCTGCTACAACCGTGGCCGCACCTCGGGCCTGGCGGACGGTATCGTCATCACGCCGTCCCACAATCCACCGCAAAGTGGCGGCTACAAGTACAACCCTACCAACGGTGGCCCGGCCGATACCCACATCACCAAATGGATCGAAGCCAAGGCCAATGAACTGCTGGCCAACCAGCTCGCCGGCGTCAAGCGCGTCAGCTACGAGCAAGCCTTGAAGGCCGACACCACACACCGTCACGACTACGTCAACACCTACGTGGCGGACCTGGTCAATGTCATCGATTTTGATGCCATCCGCGCCGCCGGGCTGCATTTGGGCGTCGATCCGTTGGGCGGCGCAGGCGTGCGCTACTGGCCGGCCATTGCCGAGCATTACCGCCTGGACCTGGAAGTGGTGAACACCCACGTGGATTCCACCTTCCGCTTCATGACCGTCGACTGGGACGGGCAGATCCGCATGGACCCGTCCTCCAGCCATGCGATGCAAGGGTTGATTGGTCTGAAGGACCGCTTCGACGTGGCCTTTGCCTGCGACCCGGACCATGACCGCCATGGCATCGTGACGCCGTCTGGCGGCTTGCTGGCACCGAACAATTACCTGGCGGTGTCCATCGACTACCTGTTCCAGAATCGCCCGCAATGGCGCGCCGATGCCGCCGTGGGCAAGACGGTGGTCAGCAGCGGCCTGATTGATCGCGTGGCCAAGCGCCTGGGGCGCCGCCTCTATGAAGTGCCGGTGGGCTTCAAGTGGTTTGCCGACGGCCTGTTCGATGGTTCCCTGGGCTTTGGGGGTGAAGAAAGTGCCGGTGCTTCGTTCCTGCGCAAGGACGGCGGCGTCTGGAGTACCGACAAGGACGGTCTGATCCCGGCGCTGTTGGCAGCTGAAATGACGGCGCGCACCGGTCGCGACCCGAGCCAGGCCTACCGCGCGTTGACTGACGAGTTGGGCGAACCGTTCTCGGTACGCGTCGATGCCAAGGCCAGCCCACAACAGAAGGCGCTGTTGAGCAAGCTGTCGCCGGATCAGGTGACGTCTACCGAACTGGCCGGGGAGAAGATCCAGAGCATCCTCAGCCATGCGCCAGGCAATGACCAGGCCATTGGCGGCCTGAAGGTCATGACCGAAAACGGCTGGTTTGCGGCACGCCCATCCGGCACCGAGGATATCTACAAGATCTACGCCGAAAGCTTCATTGGCGACTCGCACCTCAAGCAATTGGTGGCCGAGGCGCAAACGTTGGTGGATGGGGCTATCACCAGCAAGTGACACCGTCGGCAAGCCTTGTTCCAACCTGTGGCCAGGTGATTCATGTGGGAGCAAGGCTTGCCCGCGATACAGGCGATGCGGTATTTCAGAAATCGAGGCGCCCATTTCGCGAGCAAGCTTTGCTCCCACACCCCCTCGCCACAAGATTAATCAAGCCAGGTCTACGAGCACGATTTCACTGTCTTCGATCGCCGTCACCCGCAATACCTGTTCATCTTCAATCGCAACACCGTCTCGAGCTTGTGCGCGCAAGCCATTGATTTCTATCAATCCTGTGGCCGGCACAAGATAAGCTCGACGTGCGGCGTCCAACCGATACTCTGCACTTTCACCCGCCTTGAGATTGGCCGCTACCAGCCGTGCGTCGGCGCGAATGCGCAGGCTTTGGTCATCGCCGGCCTTGCCACTGGCCAACGTCACGAAGCCTTCGCGCGAATCCTTGGGAAAGGGCTTGGCGCCCCATGACGGTGCCAGGCCTTCTTCGTTGGGGATGATCCATATCTGGAAGATGCGGGTGGCCGTCGATTCCAGGTTGTATTCGCTATGGGCAATGCCGGTGCCTGCGCTCATGACTTGTACATCACCGGCCTCCGTACGGCCTTTGTTACCCAGATTGTCCTGGTGGCTGATCGCGCCTTCGCGCACATAGGTGATGATTTCCATGTCCCGGTGCGGGTGTTGGGGAAAACCACTACCAGGGGCGATGACATCATCGTTCCAGACCCGCAAGTTGCCCCAGTTCATGCGCTGTGGGTCGTAATACTCGGCGAACGAAAAATGATGGTGGGCATCCAACCAGCCGTGGTTGGCGGCGCCCAACGTGGCGAAGGGCCTGAGTTCGAGCATGTTCGTGTCCTTTTCCGCTGAGCAGCGAAAGCGATGGTTGATGGGGCTATTTTCGCCAATGAAAACATCGATAAAAAGCGTAAAAAACGCGTCAAAGCTATCGTCTATTTAGATATAAAACCGTGAGCCAACTTTCACTTCATCGCCTAAACCCATGACTTAAAAGCTTTTGGGTGGAACCCGGCGGCAAATACAGACACCATAGCCGTCATGGTTCATGAACACCGGAGTCCCCAGCGTGGCGCAACACACTCCCGATCTTCCCCCCGAGCTTCTATCCCTGGCCCAGATGCCGCTGTTCAAGCGCCTGGCCGCCCGGTTCTTCGGCCATGGCCTGACACGCCTGCGTGCCCAGCATCGTGCCTCCTGGTTGCATGGCCAGGCCGACGGTTTCCGCAGCGGTCATACCGCCGGTTTTGACTATGGCTACAAGGAAGGCCGGGCCGAAGGGCTTGAGGAGGGCCGTCAGGTCCTGTTGATCCGTGATTCGCGCAGCACGGAGCATCCGGCACCGCAGGTCGATGATCTGCTGTTCGATGACTGGCGCCTGCCGCTGACCGCCGAACTGAAGAAACGCATCAAGGCAGATGTCGCCCGATTGCTACCGGCCCATGCACAACCGAGCACCGCGCAATGGAAGATGATTTTCAGCGACACGCCCTCGACCTCGGTGGTCGCCGGGGCCGGGGCGGGCAAGTCCACCACCCTGGTGCTGCGCATTGTGCTGTTGTCCCAATATCTGGGTTTTGAACTGGACTCGATGACCGTGGTGACGTTTACCCGGGAGTCACGTAAGGATTTCATCCAGAAACTGATCGAAGTGTTTGCCCTGTGGGGGCGTACCGTCAGCCTCAAGGAGGCTCGTGACCTGGTGCGGACATTCCATTCGCGCATCTTGCCCATGGTCCGCAGCCTGCCCGGGTTCGAACGGCTCCAGGCGTTCGAGACCCTGAGTCATCGCGCCGAAGCGGGTGACGATGATGCCCAGGGCAATCCCTTTGATTTGCGCATCAACGACGCCCAGCGCCAGCAACTCAACGCCTGCTATTACAACCTTTACCAGCGTGACGGGCGTTTCCGTGAGCTGATCCTGCCGTTGTCCCGCCACGCCCTGCAGCTCAAGGGGCTGGAACGCGATCACCCGGATGTGCAAAAGCGCGTCGCCGTGACCGAGTTGGCAGCCCAGCGCGACGAAGAATTATGTGATGCCATCGAAGACCTGTGGTTGCGCGCCGGTGCCTGGCCGATCAAGGGGATCGAGCCGAAGCGACAAACGTTCGAAATCAATGGTTCGACGTTCCACTGCCACGGCTACGCGCCTTCCCTGGATGCCTGGGTGATACTGGGGTTCGATCCACGGGAAGACGCTCGGCTCAGTCGTCCGGGCGCCAAGTTGAGCATCCGTGCGGAATGGGCGGTCAAGCGCACCCTGTTTCAAGCTTTCTGCCGTAAGCCACTGATATGGTTGGAAAGTTATGAGGCGTCCAAACGTGTATTAGCGTCAATGGCCGGCGATGCCAGCGCCGGGCCTGGGTTCGACTACAAGGTCAAGGGCGAACTGGGCTCAGCGCCATTGCTAGACTGTTTTGTCGCGGCGGCAGGCTTTATCGAGAACCTGGGCCTGGACGTCCCGGATGCCGTGGGCCGGATGTCGTTTGCCCAGGATGACCCCGATCGGTATTTCTTCGAAGCGCTGAGCCGCTACTGGCGGGCATTCGAAGACCATCTGCTCGACCAATCGCCGCCGGTCATGACCTACAACCGCATGTTTGCGCTGTTCAGCGAGCACTCGCCGGAAAATTTCAAGTTGCTGGGGGATGCGTTGCTCAGGCCGCTTTCGCACCTGATGATCGACGAATTCCAGGACGTGTCACCGCAGATCGTCTCCTGGCTGCGCGCCAGTCTGCGGGAAATACGCAGCCGTGGGCCCGCGATGCACGTGGGGCGCGGTGCCCAGCGCTCTTCCTTGTTATGTGTCGGGGACGATTGGCAATCGATCTATGGCTGGCGCGGCAGTTCGCCGAGCTACTTCATGGCGTTCAACAAGCAATTCCCTTCGCCAACGACGACACGGGTCATGCTCACCGACAACTACCGTAGCCACCAGCACATCATCGACGCGGCCGAGCACATCGTGCGGGCTGCTGCGGCTATCCCCGGTAAAAAGGCTAAGGCCAGTGGTGTGCCTCGCTCTCTGAGCCCAGTCAACGTACTGGATCGAGATGACGAAGGGCTGGCCCTGCGATTGGAAGAGCACTATCGCAAGGGCGATTCGATCTTGATGTTGTATCGAAAAAGCAGCGATAAGCTATTGATAGAAAAGTATATTCAGCCAACAGTTAATGTCGATTCTAGCTTGCCGTACGATGCCCGGCGGCTCAGGCAGATGACTTATCACAGTGCCAAGGGGCTCCAGGCCGATGCGGTGTTCCTTCTGGGCGACTGCCAGCACCTGAGCAGTTCACCCTACAAGAACCAGGTCTATCGAATGGCCGGGCTAGGCCAGGACGGTGACGCCGAAGCTTACGACTCGGCGCAAAAGGACGAAATCCTGCGCCTGGCGTATGTGGGTATCACGCGTGCGGTGCAGCACTGTTACTGGTACGTCGATGGTCAGGCGGCCAACGGGCCCAAAGCCTCGGATCGTATTGCCACGGATAAGCCCTTTTTTGCTGACCATCGCCGGAGTGTGGCCAATGGCCGGCAAAAGCCTGGAGCATGATGGCACCTTTGGATAAATGATCTACACCTAAGGCAAGGGATTGCATTGCCAAGGTCGGCATGCGGTTGATCGGTCGATCATCGCGCGAAATCTTCGCCACACTCCCTCGATAACGTTCCCACCCGGCTGCCAGAGCCAGGCCTGACCGTGCCCACTTGGCGGGCGCCAAGGAGGTGCGTCACGTCGCTGAGCGTGGACCGTGAGCAGGTCTGGCATAGTGCCAATGCCTGATAACAGAAGGAGGCCCTGCGCATCGCTAAACCCTTCGCTGGGACGGCGGGCGTCTCCCGATAAGGAGATATCGATGAACCATACCCAAGGAAAGATCGCTGCACTGCTGGCCCTGACAGGCGCGTTGTCCATGGCTGGCGCCCAGGCCGGAACGTTTCCTGATTACGGCTTCGCTCCACCGAAGAGTTCGTATCCCTCTCCATTCTTCCGACTCAGTCAAAACTATCCCACCGTGGCGCCGCCTTCTTCTTCGATGCCGGCGTTTTTCAAGCAGTTGCCCGCCAATTTCAGCAATGACTTTGAAACCTGGCGCACCTATATGAACGAGGTGAAAAAATATTGCCTGGAGGGCAACACGGAAGTCGCCTGGGACGTGCAGAAAAACAAGGTTCGTCAGTGGTATCACATGCCCTGGCAGCACTATGGCCCCAACGGTCGTGAAGCTATTCACGGGCTGACCAAAGAGGCGCCGATCCAGCCCAAACAGTTGGCGAGTACCCAAACCGGGAATGGCCAGACCTACGCGGTCGGCATCTATAACGATATAGGGGCGTACACCATCGGCCAGGTCTGGAAGGACCCGCAGAATCCTGATCCGAGCTACACCTCGCAACCAAAGGGATTTCCCAATGGCACAGTGGTGTGCAAGGCGTTGTTCGCAGACATCGATATCAATACGGTGCCCTCGCTGGTCAATCCGGTGCTCTGGAGTGCCTACACCGCCAAGGACTTCTACTCAACCAAACGTGCCATCACTAAAGTCGCGTTGATTCAGATGGACATTGCCGTCCGGGACACGCGCGTGAAAGAAACCGGCTGGTTGTTCGGTACCTTCCAGTACAACGGTGCGATGACCGGTAAATCGGGCTGGGACAACCTGGTGCCAGTGGGGATCATGTGGGGGAACGATCCCAAGGAGAACGGTAACGCGTTCACCAACCCGACGCCGACTGAAACCAAGATCAACCCGGCGCTGAAGCAGACCGCGATCAATGCCAACACCAAGGAGCTGCCACCGACCCACCTGGGCTGGAACGGCCGCCTCAACGGCCCCGTGGACAATCCCCAGGCGTCCTGCCTGAGTTGCCATATGACCGCTGAGTACCAGCAACTGGCGCCGATGAATCCGACCTTCCAACCCAACCCGCCACCGGTGGGGAGCGACGAATGGATGAAATGGTTCCAGAACATCCCGGCCGGGCAGCCCTTTTCGCCGGGTACTCGGAGCACCGATTACAGCCTGCAATTGTCCGGTGCCCTGGCCAACTTCTATGACTGGAAATGCAACCACAGCGGCATCTATGCCGACGGCAAGAATGCTTGCGCCAACGTAAAGGCCCTTAACCTGATGAAGGCCAGCGATGCGCCTGAACAAGAGGTGTTCAAAGTACAACGCAGCCCTGACCTGGAAGAGCTTCAGTAGCGTACCCCCCCCGGCCTCGGACAAGCGCCGAGGCCGGGTTTCTTGTGGGAGCGGGCTTGCTCGCGAAGGGGGCCAGCACATTCAACATCTTCGTCGACTGTGACATCGCCTTCGCGAGCAAGCCCGCTCCCACAGGGATAAAGTGTTCACTCAATCCAGGCAAATGCCTACGCCATCGGCGGCAACCGCCGCTTGACCGGCGTCTTCTTGACGATGGCTGTATTGGTCTCGGCATGGACATTGAGTTTGTCCAGCAAGGTATCCAGCTGTTCCATCGAGCGCACGTGCAGGCGGGCGATGAAGCAGTCGTCGCCGGTGACCTTGTCGCATTCGGTGAATTGCGCGATGGCCTGGATCTGCCGCTCCACTTCCTGCAACTGCCCCGGCAGCGGGCGAATACGCACGATGGCCTGGAGTTGATAGCCGAAGCACTTGGGGTCCACCTCGACGGTATAGCCCCTGAGCACGCCACGTTCTTCGAGCCGGCGAAGGCGCTCGGCGACACTGGGGGAGGACAGGCCACTGAGGTTTGCCAGGGCCTTGAGGGAGCGTCGGGAATCTTCCATCAGGGCACTGATGAGGATCTGGTCAATATCGTCAGTCATTTCAACTCCATTAGGCGAATGTGTGAAGTTGCCTTGATAAAAAAGGTCGAATCGCAGTTTAGCCTTTTTCAAGCCATGGAGAAGGTACCCATTGGCTCGGCATACTGTGCCCACTTGCTGAAGGAGCCTGAAGATGGACAAGACCTTACGCCGCGGTTCGCTGGAAATGACTGCCGCCATGCTGATCTCCGGAACCATTGGTTGGTTCGTGCTGGTTTCCGGCCTGCCGGTGCTGGATGTGGTGTTCTGGCGCTGCGTGTTCGGCGCCGTGACCTTGCTGCTGATCTGCGCCGGTTTCGGCTTTTTGCGCCCCGGCATTCTCACCCGTACCACCTTCCTGCTGACGGTACTCAGCGGTGTGGCGATCGTCGGCAACTGGGTGTTGTTGTTTGCTTCTTATTCCCGCGCCTCGATTGCCATCGGCACGGCGGTGTACAACGTCCAGCCGTTCATGTTGGTGGGGCTGGCGGCGTTATTCCTGGGGGAAAAAATCACCGCGCAGAAGCTGTTCTGGCTGGCGGTGTCGTTTCTCGGAATGCTGGCCATCGTCAGTGCCCATGGTGAGCAAGGGCAGGGCGGCGGCGACTATCTGCTGGGCATTGCCTTGGCGCTGGGGGCCGCATTGCTGTACGCCATCGCGGCCTTGATCATCAAGCGCCTGACCGGCACGCCGCCTCATCTGATCGCGCTGATCCAGGTCAGCACCGGCGTGTTGCTGTTGGCGCCCTGGGCGAACTTCTCGGCGTTGCCGCAGCAAACCGAAGCCTGGGCCAGCCTGCTGACCCTGGGCATGGTGCACACCGGCGTGATGTACGTGTTGCTGTACAGCGCCATACAACGCTTGCCGACTGCATTGACCGGTGCGTTGTCGTTCATCTATCCGATTGCGGCGATTTTCGTCGACTGGTTTGCCTTCGGCCATCGCCTGGAGCCGCTGCAATGGCTGGGCGTGGCGGCGATCCTGCTGGCGGCTGCCGGCATGCAACAGGGCTGGGGTATCAAATCGCGGCGCCCAGCCCTGTCGTAGCCCATGTTCGGGCGTGGATCAGAAGATGTAGTCAGTGGTCAGGAAGTTGGAATCCCGCTCACGGATAATGTCGCTGATCAACGCCTTGTTGCTGTCCTGGAACTTGGTTGCCACCAGCGTGCGAATGGAAAAGGTGCGCAGCGCATCGTGGACCGACAAGGTGCCCTCGGCCGAATTCTTCCGGCCATTGAACGGGAACGTGTCCGGGCCACGCTGGCACTGGGCGTTGATGTTGATGCGGCCGACCTGGTTGGCGAAGGTGTCCACCAGCTTGCCGATTTGTGCCGGGTTGGTGCCGAAAATGCTGAGCTGCTGGCCGAAGTCGGACTCCAGTACGTAATCGATTACGGTATTGAGGTCGCGGTACGGCACGATGGGCACGACCGGGCCGAACTGTTCCTCATGGTAGACCCGCATCGCGGTGTTCACCGGGTACAGCACCGCCGGGTAGAAGAACGAGCTGCGCGATTCGCCGCCATGGGCATTCTTCACTTCTGCACCCTTGGCGAGCGCATCGGCGACCAGCGAATGCAAGTAATCGACCTTGCTCGCTTCGGGCAACGGCGTCAGCGCCACACCGTCCTCCCAGGGCATGCCGGGTTTCAGGCTGGCGAGCCTGGCGTTGAACTTCTCGATGAACGCCGGCGCCACATCTTCATGGACAAACAGGATTTTCAGCGCCGTGCAGCGCTGGCCGTTGAATGACAGCGAGCCGGTCAGCGCCTCGTTGACCGCGTTGTCCAGGTCGACCTCCGGCAGCACCAGCCCGGGGTTCTTCGCATCCAGGCCCAGGGCGGCACGCAGGCGGTGTGGTCGCGGGTGAAGCTTCTTCAGGTCACTGGCCGCCTTGTTGGTGCCGATAAAGGCGAAGATGTCGATCTTGCCGCTGGCCATCAGCGCGCTGACAGTTTCGCGGCCGCTGCCGTAGATCACGTTGATCACGCCTGCCGGGAAGCTGTCGCGGAAGGCTTCGAGCAACGGCCGCACCAGCAGGACGCCGAGCTTGGCCGGCTTGAACACCACGGTGTTGCCCATGATCAAGGCCGGGATCAGCGTGGTGAAGGTTTCGTTCAGCGGGTAGTTGTAGGGGCCCATGCACAAGGCCACGCCCAGGGGCACGCGGCGGATCTGCCCGAGGGTGTCCTGTTCCAGCTCGAAGCGGCTGGAGCGGCGGTCCAGCTCCTTGAGGGCGTTGATGGTGTCGACGATGTAGTCGCAAGTGCGGTCGAATTCCTTCTGGGAATCCTTGAGGTTCTTGCCAATCTCCCACATCAGCAACTTGACCACGGCCTCGCGTTGCTCGCGCATGCGCGCCAGGAAGGTTTCCACGTGGCGGATGCGCTCGGCGACGCGCATCGTGGGCCACTGGCCCTGGCCGCGATCGTAAGCCCGCACGGCAGCGTCCAGGGCGGTGAGGGCGGTTTCGGCGTCCAGCAGCGGTGTGCTGCCGAGAATCACTTGCTCATCGCCCAGCTCACCCGTCAGGTAAACGGGGCTGCGGACGACGGCCAGTGGCCCTTGCCAGGTTTGCAGGACGCCGTCGACCAGGTATTCGCGCTGTTCGATCCGGCCTTCGAGGCGGTAGGCCTGCGGGATGTCGGCGGCGCCGGGAAACAGGTTGGCGAGGAAGGGGGCTGTGGTCATGTCGTTACTCCATCAATGAAATGAGCCAAGGCAGACGGCTTGCAGGTATAAATCGCTTTTAGCGTTATACGCCTTAATGGAGGTGTTTTTTAAGTGGCGGCAGATTGCTTGCGCCGTGTTTATGTAGGCGCGGTGTAGGAGCTGTGTAGGAGCTGACGAGTGCAGCGAGGCTGCGATCTCTCCCCAGACACTTGAGTCCCAGGCGAAAGATCAAAAGATCGCAGCCTTCGGCAGCTCCTACAGAGTCGGCATCACCAGCGCATCCGCACCCCCATGCTGGTAATGATGCCGTTGAGGTCGTTGTCGTCGACGTCACTGCTGTAATCGGCACTGACATACAGGCTTACCGCCGGCGTGACCCGGGCCACCAGGCCCAGGCCGACTTCGACGGTGGAGGACTTTCGGCTGCTGCTGATCTTGTCGACCTTATCCAGGGACAAGGTATCGGCGCTCTGGACCGTATGCCACAGGTTGGTTCGCACATAGGGCTCCATGCCGAGACCGTTGACTTGGTAATTACCTTTGAGTCGTGCGCCGACGCGGCCACTCCAGCTGTTCAGTTCATTGCCGGTGCCGCTTTCGGCATTCGGTGTGTCGAGGGTGATGCGCTGGTTGATCAACTGCGCCTGGGGTTCGACGACCCAGTGGGTCCCGATGCCAATCGCAAAGCCGCCCTCGACCGACAGCGTCACGGCATTGCCTTCGCTGGCCTGGCGCTGGCCTTGTTCGGTGCGGCTGTAGCCATTGACCCGGCCGCCGCTGGCGCTCAGGTCCACGTGCCAGCCGGCGGGGCCGGTCAGGCTCCAATAGGCGCCGAGGCTCGAGCCTGTCAGGTTCAGGGCATCTTTGCCCGGTTCGGCCATCGCAGGCGTTACCAGCTGGCCACTTCCCGTTGAAATGATCTGGTTTTGCCCGCTGATCAGGCCCATGCGCTGGGTATGGCCGCTGTCGTTTCGCAATGTGAACAGGGCGGGGCTCTTGCCGGAGGCGGGGTCACTGCCGATGAATGCGGTATTGAGGTTGTCGGACTGTGCTCGGCCATACCAGGGCTGCACTGTCTCCTCGGCAGGCCAGGCCTGTACCTCCATGGAGGAAAGCAGCAACAACGAAGTGGAGAGGGTGTGGAGGGTGGCGGTGGAGATATCTTGCGGACGGAGGGAAGTTTTCATGGGGGCCTGCCTTGCAATCGCATGCGTTTCTCGCTTTTTGGCGTCTCTCCTACCCCGAATGAGGGGCGACCGAATGGATTGAGGCAAGCCTTTGGCGGCCCGTCTTGGCGGGTTCCAGAGGCCTGCCCCTGACTGTACTTCCGGGGGTAGTACGGTGTAGTCAAGAAGACCGATGGCGGCGCGTCAAGAAAATGAACGATGAATGGCAAGATGAAATCAGCGTCAATAAGATGCTGATTTCAATTGGTTATTAAGGCGAGTATTTGGGCGTCAAATCATCGTCGCAGAACCTGCCTACCAGCTGATCCGTACACCGAGATTGCCCGACACACTGCGTTGCTGAAGGCTGTCGAGGTTGTTGCTGTAGTCCGCTGCGGCGTAGACGCTGACCGTGGGTGCCAGGCTCACGATGACGCCGACACCCAGGTCGCCGGTGGACGCGCGCTGTTGGGTCTCGACCCGCTCAGTGTCGTCGAACGTCACCGTATCGGTGCCGGAAAACGTGTGCCAGAGGTTGGCGCGCAGGTACGGTTCCACGGGCATGCCGCTGACCTGGTAGCGGCCCTTCAGGCGAGCGCCGAGACGGCCGGTCCAGGCACTGTCGGAGTCGAACTCGACCCTGGAGACCCCGTCGTCTTGCGTGTCCAGGGAGACCTTCTGGTGGATGATCTGCACCTGGGGTTCCAGGACCCAGTCGGTGGCCACGGCGAAGGGGTAACCGGCTTCCGCCGACAGGGTCAGGGCGTGCCCGCGATTGTCGATTTTCAGCCCACGCTCGGAGCGGTTGTCGCCGTCCAGTCGCGTGCCCATCACTACGGCGTCGACGTAGCCGCCAGTGGGGTCGGTGAGCGTCCAGTAGAGTCCGTAGCTGTCGCCGTCGAGTTCTATCTTGCCGGCGCGTCGGCCTTTGAAACCCAGGTTGAAGCCATCAACGTTGCCGTTCAATTCGGTATGGCCGACGAAGAAACCGATGCGCTGGGTCTGCCCATTGGCCAGCGGCGAGCTGTACAGGTCATTGCCCACCTGGAAACCCTTGATCGATCCATCTAACCGCGGCGTCACCGTGCCGGCCCAGGTTTGATCCAGGTCCTTGCCATAGACCCGGCCCCAGCCCGCGCCGAACGTGCCGTTTTCCGTGAGCAGGCGCTGGTCGCCCTGGCGGTCATGGAACGTGCCCAGGGCCATCAGGGTCAGTTGTGCCGCTGCCGGGGGCAATACCGACCAGGTCGGTACTTCCGGCCGGTACAGAGGAATGGGCGCTGCGCCGGGTACTGCGACCGGCAGTACGGGCAACGTCGGGCTGGGCGCCGCTACCGGTCCGGCGACCACAGTGGAACGCAGGTACCAGTTGTTTTCATTGCCGGTTACGCCGCCCTTGAACAAGCGGTAATCGAATGCCCCGGCCGAGACCGATTGTGCCAGCGAAAAGGCGCCGCTATCACTGACCGCGCCCCCTTGGGCCTGGACCACTTCGATGCCATCCTGAGCCGTCTGTGCGCCCGTACCGCCCAGGTTCGTGACCGTGATGGCGGTACTGCCGGTGAGTGTCCCGCCATTGACCACCAGCTTGTCGCTGGGGGAGTCGTCGGCGCCGAGTACCGTTTGCAGGCGCAACTGGCCATTGTTACCGACGTAGTTGCCCTGGACAGTGAGGGTGTCGTTGGTGCGGGTGTTGCCCTGGGTGAGGTCTACGGCGCCGGCATTGTTGAGCGTCGCCAACTGACCGGCAGTAAAAGGGGCAATGACGCCTTGGGTCGATGTTAGCGTGCTGCCGGATTCTATGTTGAGCGTCCCGGTGGCGGTGGCGCTGTCCCCCAAGGTCAGGGTGTCGTCAAGGTCCAGTTGCGAGCCTTGGGTGAGGTTGATCGTTTCCAAGTTGAGGTAGCGGGGGCCGGAGCTGGAGGTGCTGCCGCTGAACGTCAAGACGTCCTGGCCCAACCCTCCGTTCAGGCTGGGCGTGGTGGCGAGCAGGCTTTCATCGAGGTTGCTCAACAGCGCCGTGTCGTTGCCGTCGCCCATCAAAATGGCCGAATGAATGAGGCCGCCGCTCCACTGCAACTGGTCATCGCCGGCACTGGCCCGGACCTCGCCGATGATTTCGCCACCGCTGACGGTAATGCTGTCATTGCCGCCGCTGACGCTGACATTGCCGCCGATGCGTCCTGCGGAGAGGATGATGGTGTCCTGGCCGAAACCGGTCACCAGGTTGCCGATGATATTTCCACCGGACATATCGAAAACGTTGTCATCGAGTTTCATGTCGACCCGGCCAATGGTGCCGTCGGTCATCGTCGCGACGTCGCCGTCTTCGAACGCGTCGACGATAGTGCCGCCGGTCATCAAGAACGTATCGAGACCGTCACCTTGTGCCAGGGACAGGATCCTGCCGCCATTCATGATGAAGTCGTCCACGCCGGAGCCTTGCTGGACATCGCCGTCAATCACGCCGTTGGCATTGATCACGATGCGGTCGACGCCGGTGCCAAACGTGACGTCGCCGCTAATGACGCCACTGCCGTTGGCGGGCATGGTCAGGCTGTTGTTACCCGACAGGTCTGTCAGCCCAGGACTGGTGCCGCTGTCGCAGACATAAGCGTCATCGCCTGCGGTTGGCGTCAGCGTGCAAGCGGCCATGGCGGCCGGGACGGGTAACAGAAAGGGGGCTGATATCCACACAGCGTTGAACAGCCGATTGAATCCTTTATCGTGCCGAATCATGTGCTATCCCTCTGCATCGGCATCCCCGTGGACACCGGTTTCAGCATCGGTTGCACAACAGATGGCACATAGGGCCTGGCAACGCTCGCTGTATGGGATGGCACCCTAGCAATGAAAAAACAGCGTCGCTACTGTCAGAACTTACAGGTCAGCGCGCAGAAAGAGCCGCAAAGGCCCGCCCTACAAATGCACTTCCACTGAAAGCGGCAGGTGGTCGCTCAGGTGGGTCCAGGGTTTGTTGCCCAGGATTTGCGGGGCGTGGCTGCTGGCGTTGCGCAGGTAAATGCGGTCCAGGCGCAACAGCGGGAAGCGGGCCGGATAGGTCCTGGCGGGGCGGCCGAGGTGTTGCTCGAAGGCTTCGTGCAGGTAGCCACGGCGGGCGAGGGCGAGGTTGCCACGCAGCTGCCAGTCGTTGAAGTCGCCGGCGATGATCACCGGGGCGTCCTCGGGCAACGAATCGAGCAGTTGGCAGAGCAGTTTGAGCTGTAATTGGCGATGGCTTTCCAGAAGGCTCAGGTGTACGCAGATCCCGTGGACAGCGGCGTGCCCGGGCACATCCAGCACACAGTGCAACAACCCGCGCCGCTCCGGGCCGGTGATGGACACATCGAGATTGCGGAACTGGCGGATCGGGTATTTGGAGAGCAGGGCGTTGCCATGGTGGCCATCGGGGTAGACCGCATTGCGGCCGTAGGCGAAGTCGCTCCACATGCTGTCGGCGAGGAATTCGTACTGGGACGTCTGGGGCCAGTTGTTGTAGCGTGACGCGTGTCGGTCATGTTCGCCCAGCACCTCTTGCAGGAACACCAGGTCGGCGCCGGTACTGCGCACCGCTTCGCGCAACTCGGGCAGGATGAAGCGACGGTTGAGGGCGGTGAAACCCTTATGGGTGTTGACCGTCAGGACCCGCAGTCGATGAACCGCCGCAGGCAGGTCCGATGGCATGGGTTCGACGGTCCGCCAATCGGGATCTTGAGTCACGTTCCCTCCTGAATCAGACGTACCTGTTCATGCGACTGACCCAAGGCGCCGGCAGTTCCGGATTTTTCATATTCCTGCTGGGTTCATCGTACCTGGCCCAGCGCTATCGCGAGCAGGCTCGCTCCCACAGGGAGAGCGGTGGCGTACGCAGATGTTGCATATCCCCGCAAATCCATTGTGGGAGCGAGCCTGCTCGCGATGGCGGTGTCTGAATCACCGCCATCCGCTAACAAAACCGCTTCTACCGGTGCGTACTCAGATGAAGACAATCTCATACGGCAGCCCCATCCGATCCAGGATGACCCGGGGCACCAGGGGGGCGATGCCACTTGCCGGTTCGCCGTTGAGTTGGCTGACGTAGGCGTACATGGCGTGACGCTTGCGGGCGGTGGTCCAGACGTCGAGGCGCAGTTTGCGGGCCCGGTGCCAGGGGATTTTATTTTGCTCGCGGACCGGCCAGTGCCAGGCCCACACCGGCAGTTCGTTGAACGCCACCCCGATCCTGTCGGCGGCCAGGGCCCCGGCGCGCCCGACGGCGTCGTGGTCGCTGTCGCCATCCTGGCGCCAGGTGCTGAACACCACGTCACCGGGGCGCAGGTGACGTGCAATAAAGTCGGTGAGCTCGGCCTCGTGTTCGGCCAGGGCCTTTTCCGGGAAGCCGCCGCGCACCCATTGCAGGCCATGGGCTGCAATGCCCAGGCGATGCAGGGCGTCCACGCTTTCCTGCGGGTGAGGGCGGTGTGTACGCAGGCGCTCATCGGTCCACAGCGGTGAACCGGGATGGATCAGGGCTCCATCGGAGACCGAGATCAGCAACATGGGTTGATCCAGATTGTTCAGCAACTGCAGCAATCCGCCACAGGCGCCGATCTCATCGCCCGGGTGCGGGGAGAGGACGACCGCGCGGGCGCCGGCGGGAATGAGCGTCTGGGTACTGATAATCGGGATATCGGCCAGTTGCGCAGCACTGTTCCAGATTTGCGGATGCTGCCGGCCAGGCAAGCGAGAGGCTGGTTTCATGAGAGACATCCTTGTGTGTATTCAATCTTTCAGCCATCTACCGGGCCTACTGTCCGATGACGCCCGCGTGGGTATGACTGCGATTCACAGCGCTCCGAATCCTGGAGACTACCGCATGTGAAGTATTGACCATGTCGGCCGATTCGTCTTGCGAGATGTGTGTCTGAACTGCATTTTTTTCTTCAAACTGGGCTGTGTGCATCGAAAAACCGCGTCCTTGCGGTCCTCCTGGCGCTTTACAGCCGGTACTTCATTCCTCTTCTTCGCGTTGCAACTCAAACAGCAGCAGCGAGCGTCCGGTGACGGAGTATTCGGAATCGAAATCGAAGCGCTCCTGACCACGAACGGTCGGCTGGTTGGTGTCGACCATGCAGGTCCAGAAACTGCCCTCGGGGACTTCCGGCAGGCGGAAGTTGACGATGTCATGGTGTGCGTTGACCACCAGCAGCAGCGTTGCATCGCCGCCCTTGCGCCGAATGCCGGTTTCCTGGGCACGGCCGTCCATCAACATGCCGAGGCAGCGACCATGGCTGTCCTGCCATTGTTCAATGGTCATTTCGCTGCCGTCCGGGGCCAGCCAAGTCACGTCCTTGACGCCGATATCCTCGTTGTAGTTACCCACCAGGAACCGTCCGCGCCGCAGGATCGGGTAGGTCAGGCGTAACTTGATCAGGCGCTTGACGAACTTGAGCAGCGCCGCGCCGTCCTCGCTCAGGTTCCAATTGATCCAGCCGACCTCACTGTCCTGGCAATAGGCATTGTTGTTGCCGTGCTGGGTACGGGCAAACTCGTCGCCGGCGACGATCATCGGCGTGCCTTGGGCCAGCAGCAGGGTGGCGAAGAAGTTGCGCATCTGTCGATGGCGCAGCGCGTTGATCTCTGGATCGTCCGTCGGGCCTTCGACGCCATGGTTCCAGGACAGGTTGTTATTGCTGCCGTCCTGGTTGTTCTCGTCGTTGGCCTCGTTGTGCTTGTCGTTGTACGACACCAGGTCATGCAGGGTGAAACCGTCATGGGCGGTGACGAAGTTCAACGAGGCGTACGGACGCCGGCCACGCTGGTTGAACATCTCGCCCGAAGCCGTCATTCGGCTGGCGAAATCGGCGAGCTGGCCGTCGTCGCCCTTCCAGAAGGCGCGTACCGTGTCGCGGAACTTGTCGTTCCACTCGACCCAGCCCGGCGGGAAACGTCCCACCTGGTAGCCCCCGGGACCACAGTCCCAAGGCTCGGCGATCATTTTCACCTGGCGCAGCACCGGGTCCTGGCGACAGGCCACGAGGAAGCTGTGGCGCTCGTCGAAGCCGTCATGGTAACGACCCAGGATGGTCGCCAGGTCGAAGCGGAAGCCATCGACGTGCATCTCCGTGGCCCAATAGCGCAGGGAGTCGGTGACCATTTGCAGAACGCAAGGATGGCTCAGGTCCAGGGTATTGCCGGTGCCGGAATCGTTGATGTAGTAGCGTTTGTCGTCGGGCATCAGCCGGTAGTACGAAGCGTTATCGATGCCGCGCATGGACAGGGTGGGGCCCTGTTCGTTGCCTTCGGCGGTGTGGTTGTAGACCACGTCGAGGATGACTTCCAGGTTGGCCTCGTGCAGGTGCGCGACCATCTCCTTGAACTCGGCGATCTTGCCGCTGGCCAGGTAGCGTGGGTCCGGGGCAAAGAAGGCGATGCTGTTGTAACCCCAGTAGTTGGTCATGCCTTTGTGCAGCAGGTGCTGATCATTGACGAAGGCATGGATGGGCAGCAGTTCCACCGACGAGACACCCAGCTTGCGGATATGCTCCAGCACATCGTCGACCATCAGCCCGGCGAACGTACCGCGCACGTTCTCCGGCACCGAAGGGTGACGCATGGTGAGGCCGCGTACGTGGGTCTCATACAGGATGGTCTTGTCCCAGGGCACGCTGACGCGATGGTCGTGACCCCAGGTGTGCGCCGGGTCGATGACCTTGCACTTGGGGACGAACGGGGCGCTGTCGCGTTCATCGAAACTGAGGTCGCCATCGGGATGGCCGATGGTGTAGCCGAAGAGGGCTTCGGACCACTTCAATTGGCCGACCAGTTGCTTGGCATACGGGTCGATCAGCAGCTTGTTCGGGTTGAAACGGTGGCCGTTCGCCGGGTCGTATGCACCGTAGACGCGGTAGCCATAGATCAACCCTGGATGGGCGTCCGGCAGATAGCCGTGGTAAATCTCGTCGGTGTACTCCGGCAGCTCGATGCGTTCGAGTTCGACTTCGCCGGCATCATCGAAAATGCACAGTTCCACCTTGGTGGCATTGGCTGAAAACAGCGCGAAATTGACCCCGAGGCCATCCCAGGTTGCACCCAGTGGAAAAGGCAGCCCCTCACGAATCCGCGAAGCCTCGATCACGGGCGGCGGCGTGGTTTTGTTTGGACGGGTCATAGTTGCTCCTGCAAAAGACAGACAGATACAGCGATGCGGTTCACTTGTGGCGAGGGGATTTAGCGAAACGTCGCACCGCCCCGCTATGTGGGACAACGTTGCTTTTCTGTGGGAGCAAGGCTTGCCCGCGATGAAGCGATGCGCTCCTTCAGAAATCGAGGCGCCTGTTTCGCGAGCAAGCTTTGCTCCCACCTGGCAACGAGACCGATAGGGGGATGAATCAAACCGCCGGCGGCTTGCGTGTGGCCCGTGGCTTCTTGTCTGCGGTGGTCGCAACAGCTTTGGCCGCAGGCTTGGCCTTGGGGGGCGTGCTTTTTGCGGCGGTCTTGGCCGTGGTGCTCTTGGCGGCAGCAGGCTTGACGCCATCGGTTTTGCTGGCCGCTGATTTGCTCGCCGCCTTGGGTGGCTTGCTCGGCGCCAGTGCTTCGGCTTCGGCCAGTTTGCGCGCCATCTCCCAATGGCGTTTCTCCTGCCCGGCGGGCTTACCCTCGGACTCCCAGATCTGATAGGCGAATTCGCGAATGCGTTTATCGTCGGTACTCATCGCAGTGCTCCTGATTCAACTCAAGGTTGGATAAAGACATTGACCGGGAAATTCCCCAGCGCGGTGCTGATCAGCAGCTCCCTTTGGGGTGTGACTGTTGCGCTTGAAAAAAGTCCCTTCAGTTTTTCATCCCCAGCGGCGAACGGTAACGACACACGGGTATCGCCCCAATCCGACGCAGCCACCAGCGGCACGGCACTGTTTTCCAGCAACGGCGCCGCATGGACAGGTACAACAATGATCGCCCGTTGTTGCGAGTCTTCACGCATGAAGGCCAGTACTCGCTCAGCTTGCTCACCGAGCACTTCCAGGGGCTGGTAGCGACCCTGGCGCCATAGCTGCGGATACTCGGCTCGCACAGCCAGCGTCCTGGCGATCAATGCCTGTTTGACTCGGCCGTCACGCCAATCGCGTATCAACGCGGCTGGCGTGCTGTCGGCCCCTAACGCCTCGCGGCGTGCCTGGAAATCCACCGGGCGACGGTTGTCCGGGTCCACCAGGCTGAAATCCCAGAACTCGTTGCCTTGGTACAGGTCCGGTACGCCGGGTACGGTCATGCGCAGCAAAGTTTGCGCCAGACTGTTGAGGGCGCCCGCCGGGGCGATGGCCTGGACCGCCTCGGCGATGGCACTGCGCAAGGGCAACCCCTCATCGCCCAGCAGTAACCGTTCGAGGAACATCTGGGTGGCTTGCTCATAGGCATCGTTGACCGCCGCCCAGCTGCTTTGCAGCTTGGCTTCCCGCAGGGCCTTGCGTTGCCATTGCCACAGGCGCTCGTTGTAGGCGGCCAGGGCCTTGTGGTCCTGGAGGTCGAGGTCCAGCGGCCAGCTGCCGAGCAAGGCCTGGTACAGAATCAGTTCATCACCGGCCGAGGGCGCCGCCGGGTCGCTGTGCAGCGAAGGCGAAAGAATGCGCCATTGCTCCACGCAGGCGGTGTACCAATCGGCGCGTTCGCTGAGCACGGCCAGCCTGGCGCGGGTGTCTTCGCCGCGCTTGTGGTCGTGGGTAGCGGTGGTGATCAGGTTGTCGGGAAAATGTTCGAGTCGCTCGAGGCCTGCTTGATGGAACTCCTGGGCCGGGGCGCTGAAGCGCTCGGTGTTATAGCCCACGTCATTGCGCGACAACAGCACCGCCGAGCGATAGAGCGCGGTGTCCTCCACGGCTTTGGCGGCGGCCGGCGAGGTCAGTTGCTGGAAACGCACGCAGGCATGGCGCAGGCGTTTACGCTGGCTACCGCGCGGGCGTTGCCGCCAGGGCATCCCACCGAGCCAGCCGGCCAGGCAGTCGAGCACCGGCCAGTCGGCTTCGCTGAGGGTTTGCCGGGCGCCTTCCAGGGCCTGGTTGAAAAACACCTCGTCTTCGGCGGAGCGGCCCACAGGTGTGATGTAGGTGCGATACACCGGAAAGTGCACGATCAGTTCCTGCAAGGCCCGCCGAATCGCGCCCAGGGTCAGGTCGCGGGTCATCACATCGTCACGGGCCACTTGCAGCAAGGCCTGGGCGACGCTTTCGAAGTCTCCGGCCAGGGAGCCATTGAGGATCTGCTGGCGGGCCAGGCGGGCTTCTTCGATGAAGTGCGCTGGCCGCTCGCTATGCCGGTTCCAGAATTCGGCGAGGGGGGCGGCGCCGGCCGGGTCATGCTGGAGCAGCGAGACCTGGTTCATGAATTCGTAACCGGTGCTGCCGTCGATGTTCCAGTCCCGCCGCAACGTTTCACCGTCGCCAAGGATCTTCTCGACGAAAATCGGCAGGTGTCGGGTCGGCGACAGTGAATCGACGCGCCTGCGCAATTTGCGGCAGTAACCACGAGGGTCGGCAAGGCCGTCGATGTGATCGATGCGCAGGCCGTCCACCAATCCTTCGTCGATCAATTGGAAAATCTTGGCATGGGTCGCCTCGAATACCGCTGGACGCTCGACCCGCAGCCCACCCAGTTCGTTGACATCGAAAAAGCGCCGCCAATTGATGTCGTCCGCTGCCGTGCGCCAGCTGGCGAGCCGGTAGCTCTGGCGCTCGAGCAGTTGGTGCAGGCGCTCGAAGCCTTCGGCGTCGGTAGAGTCGTAGCCGCCCAGGTTGTCCTCGATGGCGGCGAAGATGTCTGCTTGTGCCGCCAGCTCCTGCAACTCTGTTTGCAGCGGGCGGGCGAGGGTGTGGGCGTCGGTCTGGTAATTCAGCGTGGTAAAGCGCTCGGCCAGGGCCTTGAGCGCTTCGGTTTGCTCGGCGGGCAAGGTTTCGGCGGGTTTGAGCAGTTCGCCGTAGTGCATCGGGCAAATCGGGAAGCGGTGTTCGTAGTGCTCGACGTAGAAGCTGCCGTGGTTGGCATCGAAGTGCAGCTGCAAGGTGCCTTCCTGCAACGCCACGCCATAGTCGCTGCCCAGGAACGGCAGCAGCAATTGGCCTTCCATCAGTGGGTCGGGGGAGTGCCACTGGATGTCGAAGAATTCACCGTAGGGGCTCAGGCGCCCCCATTCCAGCAAGTCCAGCCACCAGGGGTTGTCGTTGCCGCCGACGGCCATGTGATTGGACACGATGTCGAGGATCAAGCCCATCCGATGTTCGCGCAAGGTCGCGACCAGGCGCTTGAGCGCGGCTTCGCCGCCCAGTTCAGGGTTGACCAGGGTCGGGTCGACGACGTCGTAGCCGTGCATGGAGCCGGCGCGGGCCTTGAGCAGCGGCGAGGCATACAGGTGGCTGATGCCCAGCGAAGCGAAGTACGGCACCTGGGGGATGGCATCGTCCAGGGTGAAGCCTTTATGAAACTGCAGGCGCAATGTTGCCCGCAGGGGTTGGATCAACGGCTGTTTCATCGGTCACGCTCGTTCGCCTGAAGCCTCGCGCAGGCGAGTATTTCCAGACGCCGGGCAGCGTCCGGGTGATCCAGCAACGTCTGGCTTGGCCCGGCCAGGCGGCGGCGCCAATTGGGGTGGGTGTCGATGGTGCCCGGCAGGTTGGCTTGCTCCTCGATGCCCAGGGCGTCTTCGAGCGGCAACAGCACCAGCGGCGCGCGGGTGTGACCGAGGAAGCGCACGCTGGCATCGAGCACCTGGTCGGTCTCGCGGTGTTCTTCGCGAAAGTTCTGCGGGTCCTGGTTCAGCACCTGGCGCAGGCCTTCGCGTTCGCGCTCGCGGTGTTTGCGCCAATCCATTTCGGTGTGCGAGTCGATCAGGTCGAGCCGGGCGTTCCAGTCGATGTCGTGACCGTGCCACCAGCCATTGAGCGTGGGCAAGTCGTGGGTGCTGGTGGTGGCCAGGGCATTGTCCGGCCAGTCGAGAATGGGCTTGAAGTGGGTGTTGTCCTGTTCGAACAACAGCACGCGCATGCCCAGGATCGAGCGGGCAATGAGTTTTTCGCGCAGGCCGTCGGGCACGGTGCCGAGGTCTTCGCCGAGCACGATAGCCTGATGACGATGGGATTCCAGCGCCAATAGGCGCAGCAGGTCGTCCACCGGGTAATACAGGTAGGCGCCATCGCGAGGTGGGGCGTCGTTAGGGATCACCCAGAGCCGTTGCAAACCCATGACATGATCGATGCGCAAGCCGCCGGCGTGGGCGAAGTTGGCCCGCAGCATTTCAATGAAGGCGCGAAAGCCGTTGCGCACCAGGCCTTCCGGGGAAAACGCCGAGATCCCCCAGCCTTGGCCGGAGCGGTTGAGAATGTCCGGCGGGGCGCCCACGGTCAGGGAGGCGAGCAGTTCGTCCTGCCGGCTCCAGGCCTGGCTGCCACCGCCATCGGCACCCACTGCCAGGTCGGCGATCAGGCCGATGCCCATGCCGCTGGATTGGGCTGCGCTCTGGGCGCGCTCCAGGCAGCGGGCGATCAACCATTGGCAAAAAGCGTAGAAGCCGATCTCATCGGCATTTTCCTCGGCGAAATGGGCCAGGGCCGCGCTGCGCGGATCGCGCCATTTTTCCGGCCAGTGGCGCCAGTCGAGGCTTTCACCCCGGGCGGCGCGCTCGGCCTGCAAGGCCTCGAAGCGGCAATGGTTTTCCAGGGCTTCGCCGCTGGTGTGGCGGAAACTGCTGAAGTCTTCATGCAACGGATGCTCACCCTGGCTGAAGCCGTCGTACAGGGCACGCAGGATTTTTTGCTTGGCCTGGGCGGCGACCGGCCAGTCGATCAGCGGCTGCTCTTCCAGGGTGCGCAGTTGATTGGTCAGGCCGGTGGCGTCGATGGCGGTGCGCAGCGCACGTTCACCGAGGATGGTGCCCGGCGCGGCGTACAGGCTGTTGAAGAACAGTCGGCTCGACGGTGAGTAGGGGCTGTAGCGCCCGGTGTCGCTGCTGAACATCGCGTGCATCGGGCTGATGGCAACGGCCTCGGCGCCGCGCTCGCCGGCCACCCGTGCCAGCTCCTCCAAGGCCTGGGTGTCACCGAAGCCACCGTCACCGGGACGCCTGAGGGCATACAGTTGCGCGCTCAGGCCCCAGGCCCGTGGCGTCGGGTCGTCCACCGCATCGGCCACGCTGTAGCAACGGGCCGGCGCGACGGCCAGGGTGAAATGCTGGTCCTGGATGCTGATGTGCTGATAACCCACCGGGACCATCCCCGGCAGCTTGGCATCGGCATCAAGGTTCAGGTTCAGTGTCGCGCCATCTTCGAGTTTGATTTCGCAGGGCGTCCCGGCCTCGAAGTAGCGGCTCAAGTCCAGGCTGACCCCGACGTCGGCGGTGATCAGCGGTGGCAATTGATGGTTCTGTTGAGCTTCCTGCAATTGCAGCAGGCTGGCGTCGATTTCCTGGGCGCTGCCGGCCGGATGGCCCAGGCCGGTGAGGACCGAACGCAAGACCGCCGGCGAGACTTTCTGGGCCCGGCCATTGGCATCGATCCAATCCACCGCCAGGCCCGCTCGGCTGGCGAGGATTTCCAGTTGCGCATCGCTCATAGGCGCTCTCCAGTGATGTTGGGCAAGGTTGTCGCCTGCGTCAGACTGACCAGCGCGCTGTAGGGCGCAAGGGCGCCCTGTTGCAACAGACCCATGACTTGCTGCGGATGTTCGAAAAGAATGCGTGCCTCTTCCGGGGCATTGTGTTCGACGGGCTGATCGCCGAGGTTGAAGTCGATGCGCAACACACTGCCATCGCCCAATCGCCAGCGTGCGCTGATGGCGCCATGGCCCAGCACATCGGTGCCCAGGGCCTGGGCACCGGGCAGGCGCGGGACGATCTCTTCACGGCGGATTTTCAGCAGTTGCCGATACAGTGCCTCGTTGGCCTGCTGCTCCGGGCCTCGCGACTCCAGGCTTGGGCGTGAAGCCTCGAAGGTGCTGGCGGCGTTGGGATCGGGAATTCGTTCGCGCTGCTGCGGATCGGCAAAGGCACTGAAAGCCTTGAATTCGTTGCGTCGGCCTTCGCGCACAAGCTCTGCCAGCTCGCCGTGGTGGCTGGTAAAGAACAGGAACGGTTGTTCGGCCGCCACCTCATCGCCCATGAACAGCAGCGGGATCATCGGTGACAACAGCAACAAGACTGTCGCTGCCTGCAGGGCCTGGGGTGCGGCGAGCTGATGCAGGCGTTCGCCCAAGGCACGGTTGCCGATCTGGTCATGGTTCTGCAGGAACAGCACGAACGCGCTCGGCGGCAGGTGACTGCTGGGCTCGCCCCGGGCTTCGCCATGGCGATTGAGATGGCCCTGGAAGACGAAACCCTGGCTCAGGCAACGGGCCAGTTGTTCGGTCGGTTGCTCGGCATAGTCGGCGTAGTAGGCGTCGGTCTCACCGGTCAGCAGCACGTGCAGGGCATTGTGCCCGTCGTCGTTCCACTGGGCGTCGTAGACATGCTCCAGCAGGTGGGCCTGGTTGTGTTCGTTTTCCACGGTCAGCCAGACATGCCGGATCGGGTCCACCTGCTCGCGCACCCGGGTCGCCAGCTCCTGGAGAAAGTCCGGGTCTTCGATGGCGTGTACCGCGTCCAGGCGCAGGCCGTCGAAACGGTACTCCAGCAGCCACATGAGCGCGTTGTCGATGAAGAAGTCCCGCACTTCGCGGCGACGGAAATCAATCGCCGCGCCCCAGGGCGTGTGCTTGTCTTCACGGAAGAACCCCTTGGCATAACGGTGCAGGTAGTTGCCGTCGGGGCCGAAGTGGTTGTAGACCACATCCAGGATGACGGACAGCCCATGGCCGTGGGCGCTGTCGATCAGATGCTTGAGCTGTTCGGGCGTGCCGTAGGAGGCCTGGGGTGCGTAGGGCAGGACGCCGTCGTAGCCCCAGTTGCGATCACCGGGAAACTGCGCCAATGGCATCAGCTCGATGGCGGTGATGCCCAGCCCGGCCAAGCGTGCCAAATGCTGTTCGACGCCGTCGAAACCACCCAGGGCGCCCACGTGCAACTCGTAGATTACGGCTTCGTGCCAGGGGCGGCCGGACCATTGGGTGTGTCGCCAGGGGTAGGCATGCGGGTCGACCACCACGCTCTGGCGATCGATGTCGCCGGCCTGGGCGCGCGAGGCCGGGTCCGGCACCTCCAGCTCGCCATCGATGTTGTAGCGGTAGCGGGTGCCAGCGGGGCAACGGGTCTGGATCATGAACCAGCCGTCGGCTTGGGGCAGTAGCGGTATTGAATCTCCAGTGTCGAGCTCGACACTGACAAAAAATGCATCCGGGGCCCAGAGGGCGAAGCGGGTGTGCTCGTCATCCAGCATGACCGCCCCGTGGGTCCATGTTTCAGGCGTCCTTGACGTCATCGTTACCTCATTGTCTGGCCGATTTTCCCAGTGACTTAGCCACCAGCTGTTCGTAAAGTTCGGCGTAGGGTTCCACGGCCTGGCACCAGTTGAACGGCGCCGACATGGCCCGGCAGCGCATGGCGTTGAGCAGGTCGGGGAACTCGAAGACCTTGAAGGCGCGGCTCAAGGCCTGTTTGTAGCTTTCCACGGTGGACTCATCGAACAGGAAACCGGTGATGCCATCTTCGATGGTGTCCGCCAACCCTCCGGTATTGCGCGCCACCGGCAGCGAGCCGAAGCGCTGGGCGTACATCTGGCTCAAGCCGCAGGGCTCGTAGCGCGAAGGCATCAGCAGGAAGTCGCTGCCGGCGAACATCCGCCGCGCATCGGTTTCGTTGAAGCCGATACGCACGCCGATGCGTCCGGGGAAGCGCAGTGCCAGTTCACGCATGGCCTGTTCTTCCTCCGGTTCGCCACGGCCGATGATGGCGATCTGGCCGCCGGACTCGACGATGAACTCGGCGACCGCTTCGGTCAGGTCCAGGCCTTTCTGGTAGACCAGGCGCGAAACCACGGCGAACAGCGGGCCAGTGGAGTCGTCGAGGCCAAAGAGTTCGCGCACATGGGACGCGTTGACCGCCTTGCCTTCCCAGTCGCCCATGGCGAACTGACGGAACAGGTGGGTGTCGGTGGCCGAATCCCAGCTTTCATCGATACCGTTGGGGATGCCGCTGAGCAAACCTTGTTGGGTCTTGGCAGCGAGGAAACCGTCGAGCCCGCAGCCAAACGCCGGGGTGGTGATCTCCTGGGCGTAGGTGGCACTGACGGTGGTGATATGGCTGGAGTAGGCCATCCCGGCCTTGAGGAACGACAGTTTGCCGTAGAACTCCATGCCTTCCTGCTGCAGGGCGTGTTCGGGGATGCCCAGCTCCGGGCAGGACGCCAGGCTGACGACGCCTTGGTAGGCCAGGTTGTGAATGGTAAACAGGGTCGGGGTGCGTTGCCCGCGCCAGTGCATATAGGCCGGCGCCAGCCCGGCTGGCCAGTCGTGGGCGTGGACCAGGTCCGGGCACCAGTGGATCTGCGCGAGGTTGGCGGCGATGTCGGCGGCGGCCAGGCCCAGGCGGGCGAAGCGAATGTGGTTGTCGGGCCAGTCGCGACCGTTGTTGGCACCGTAAGGGGAGCCTTCGCGGGCAAAGAGTTCCGGGCAGATCAGGACGTAGATCACCAGGCCGTCGGCCATGTCCATGCGCCCGATCTTGCAGGGCGGCAGCGCTGCGTGGCCGCCCAGTTCGCCGATGATGTGGATCGGATTGCCGCTGTTCATCACTTGCGGATAACCGGGGATCAGCACCCGGACATCATGCAGCCCAGCCATGGCCCGGGGCAGTGCGGAGGAGACATCGCCCAGGCCGCCGGTCTTGACCAGGTCAGCGATTTCCGAGGTGACGAACAATACTTTCTTGCGGTTGGGATTCTGTCGAACGACGGGGAGCAGTGCCTTGCCGCCGGTGGCCAGCACCGGTGCCGTTGGCGATTCGGCCGCGGGCGGTAGTTGAGAACGGACTTGTTGTGGTTCCAAGGCAGCACTGATCATAAATATCTCCCATTTTCTCGATCTGTTTCCGGCAAGCGCCAGAGCTGTTGTTTCATTGGCCAAATCCTGCGGCCAGGCGCACAAGCGCAACGCAAGGAAAGCGAACGGCTACCCAATGCGGCGAAGCGAATCAGCTGAAGGAGCTGTTGCAATGACCAGTGCAAGGACTGCACCAGTCGCGGTTGCCCTACCTCTAACCTGACCTGTCGCCGTTGCGAAAAGTTTCGACTTTTTTTCGTCTGGATGACCGGTTGGGTTCCCCCCCAGTTAGGCAGTCTAGGTCAGAACCTAGAGCGGTGCGGCTCGGTTCGTCGTATTGTCCGACAATCACGGTTTTTGTCGGCAATCTCTTACACGACAAAGGGGGATACGCACCGACGAAGTGCAGTTTTCTGAAAAGAAAAATGTGTATGGGGACGGGGTTGTTTCATTGGCGTGCGCGATGGAATGGCGTGATGCACCATTGAGGAGCGGGCGCGGTAGAGGCGTTTTGATGGCCATTGTCGGCGCTGAAAAGACGCTATATCTGTGGGAGCGGGCTTGCTCGCGAATGCGGTGTATCAGTCGGAAAATGTGTGACTGACAGACCATATTCGCGAGCAAGCCCGCTCCCACAGAAGGAGTTGTCCTGGGTATTTGGGGCTTAGATTCAGCCTGCCGGCGTCAGCAACCGGATCGGCTGGCCCGCCGCCCAGGCCAGCAGGTCTTCGATCATCAGGGAATAGAACTGCTGGTAATTCTGTCGGCTGACGTAACCCAGGTGCGGCGTGGCCAGTACGTTATCCAGGGTTCGGAACGGATGGGCGGCGGGCAAGGGCTCCTGGGCGAATACGTCCAGGGCGGCGCCGGCCAGGCGCCGGTGTTGGAGGGCGTCGATCAGGGCGGTTTCATTGACGATCGGCCCACGGGAGGTGTTGACCAGCAGCGCCTCGGGTTTCATCCAGCCCAGCGCTTGGGCATCCACCAGGCCGCGGGTGCGTTCGCCGAGCACCAGGTGGATCGAGAGAATATCGGCCTGCTCGAACAGCGCTTGTTTGCTGACGTAGGTCACGCCCACTTCGGCGGCGCGCTCGGCGCTGAGGTTCTGGCTCCAGGCGATGACCCGCATGCCGAACACCTGGCCGAACTGCGCCACCCGGGTACCGATGCTGCCCAGGCCGAGGATTGCCAATGTCTTGCCGTGCAAGTCGCCGCCCAGGCCTTGCTGCCACAGGCCGGCGCGCAGGGCATTGGCTTCCTGCACCAGGTTGCGGGTCAGGGCCATGATCAGCGCCCAGGTCAGTTCGGGCGCGGCGTGCTTGTAGCTGTCGGTGCCACACACCTGGATACCCAGCTCGGCGGCGGCCTTCAGGTCCAGGGCGGCATTGCGCATGCCGCCGGTGAGCAGCAGCTTGAGATTGGGCAGGCGGCGCAGCAGGCCCTCGTCGAACACCGTGCGTTCACGCATCACGCAGATCACTTCGAAGCGCTGCAAGCGCTCGGCAAGGGTGTCGCGGTCAGTGGGATAGTCGTGGAGAAACGTCACCTGGCCGACACCGTCCAGTACCGACCAATCGACCACGCCACGTGCCACATCTTGCCAATCGTCTATGACTGCTATTTGCACCGCCATGGAACACCTCGTCAGGGAGTGGGTTTGTCCAGCCAGCCCAACAGGGCCTTGTGGAACCGGTCCGGCTCTTCCATCTGTGGGGCATGCCCCAGATTGGGGAACTCCACCAGGGTCGAGCGGGGAATCAGCCCGGCGACCTGCTTGCCCAGTACCTCGTAGTGGCCCAATTTGGCCTTGACCGCTGGCGGCGCGATGTCGCTGCCGATGGCGGTGGTGTCGGAGGTGCCGATCAGCAGCAGGGTGGGCACGGTCAGGTCCTTGAATTCGTAATAGACCGGCTGGGTGAAGATCATGTCGTAGATCAGCGCCGAGTTCCACGCCACTTGCGTATGTCCCGGGCCTTTGTTCAAGCCAGCGAGCATATCCACCCAACGGTCGAACTCAGGTTTCCAGCGGCCGCCGTAGTAGGTCGTGCGCTCGTAATTGCGAATGCCCTCGGCGGTGACCTTCAGCTCCCGCGCGTACCATTGGTCCACGGTGCGATAGGGCACGCCCAGGGCTTTCCAGTCTTCCAGGCCGATGGGGTTGACCATCGCCAGGCGTTCGACCTGGTCGGGAAACTGCAAGGCGTAGCGGGTGGCGAGCATACCGCCGGTGGAATGGCCGAGGACGACGGCTTTCTGTACGCCGAGGGTTTTGAGCAAGGCCTGGGTATTGCTCGCCAGTTGCTGGAAGCTGTACTGGTAATACTCGGGTTTGCTCGATGTGCAGAAGCCGACCTGGTCGGCTGCGATGACCCGGTATCCGGCCTCGCTGAGGGCCTTGATCGAATCGCCCCAAGTGGCGGCACAGAAATTCTTGCCGTGCATCAGCACCACCGAGCGGCCATTGACCTTGCCTTGGGCCGGCACATCCATATAGCCCATTTGCAACGACTGGCCCTGGGACTGGAAGGCGAAGTGCTTGAGGGTATAGGGATGTTCGAAGCCCTCCAACTGGGCTCCGTAGGCCGGGCCCTCCGGCGGATTGGCGGCCTGGGCAAACAGGGGCAGGGCGGCGGTGAGGAACAGGCTGGGCAACCAGCGCGCGGTGGTGCGGGGCATGGTCAATCTCCTTGTGGCCGCCGCCGATCCTGGCGCGACCCGATTATGGCGACATTAACCACAGGCAACCGAACGGCCCGAACGTTCAGTCCATCCAGCCCAGTGTCGCCAAAGCGAGAACGCCATAGCGCAGGCCCTTGGCAAGGGTCACGATCAGCAGGAAGCGCCGCCACGGTTCGCCCATCACCCCGGCCACCAGGGTCAACGGGTCACCGATGATGGGCAGCCAACTGAGCAGCAGCGACCAGCGGCCGAAGCGTTGGTAATGCACGCGAGCCTTGTCCAGGTGGGCCGGGCTGACCGGAAACCAGCGCCGATCCTTGAAGTGCTCCAAGCGCGTGCCCAGCCACCAGTTCACCAGCGAACCCAGGACATTGCCAGTCGTGGCGACCCCCAGCAGCAACCAGACCTCGTGGCGCTCGCTGAGCAACAAGCCGACCAACAATGCTTCGGATTGCAGCGGCAACAAGGTTGCCGCGCCGAAAGCCGCCAGGAACAAGCCGATATAGGCTTCGCCCATCAGTGAGCCGGGTAATCCGCCACTACGGTTTGGGTCCCGTCTTTTTTCAGGCCAATCACTTGATAAGCATCGCTCATGCCGTCCATTTCCATGCCGGGCGAGCCCATGGGCATGCCCGGTGCGGCCACGCCGAGCAAGTCATCGCGCTTGCTCAAGGCCAGCACCTGATCAGCCGGGACATGGCCTTCGACGAATTTGCCGTTGATCTCGGCGGTGTGGCAGGAACGCAGATTCGGCGCGACCCCCAGACGCTGCTTGACCGAACTCATGTCGGCCTCGACATGGTCGTTGACCTTGAAGCCATTTTCTTGCAGATGTGAAACCCATTTTTTGCAGCAGCCGCAGTTGGCGTCGCGGTGCACATCAATGGTGACCGGTTCGGCGGCCTGGGCCAGGGTGGTCATGAACAGGGCGCTCAAGGCGAGCAGGTGCAGGGGGTTGGCCATGGAGGTGGTCTCTTGTCGAACGGTTTGGAGAGAGGATAACAGAGTAGTGAGCGCGAGCTGACGGGGGGCTGAGGCGGGGATTACAGAATTGTCAGGTTGCAAGGGCGAATAAAGTCCTGTGGGAGCTTGCTCGCGAAGGCATCAGCCCATTCGACATCCATCGAGGCTGAGCCCCGCCATCGCGAGCAAGCTCGCTCCCACAGGTTCTGCTCAAACAGATCTGACGGGTGTACGACCGTAAGAGCCAGGCCGGCTGTTAGGCCGCCTGGCTTTTGTTTTTGATCTGGGACGCCCCGTTAACCACGATGGCTGAACGCAGGCATTGTGGAGTGGGCAACCCGGCATGGATGCCGGGTTAGCCGCGCTGGGCCATGGATGGCCCTTCGCGGCGGGCCCACGGAGCAATGCCGGAGTGAGGGCATGCCGAGCCTAGGCGAGGCACCGAGTGGTGGGGCAAAGCGCTTTTGGTTACTTTTGGCTGGTCCGGCTCCCGGCTCTTCCAAAAGTGACCCGCTGTAAGAGCGGAACCATAAGCCGCCGTTACCGCAGCAATGGATATGTACCCGGTCAACAAACCCTAGGCCAACTGTTCGGTCACCGCGCTCTGTTGCTCGGCGGCGGTGGCGATCTGGGTGTTCAGGCTGTTGATAGGCTGATACGACGGAACATACATAATTCCTCATGATTAACCGCCGCGGTTGCGCGAATACGCTCCTTCGGCTGTACCATGGGACCCCGTTGGCAGCCCGCCATTCCCGCAATACGGTATGGGCTTGGCAAGTCTTCGGATACAGAACGGATACATTCAGGAAATTGGCAATGACTCATTCACAACGTTTGAAATACTCGATTCTGATCGTCCTCGTCGTCCTGGCAATCATGCTGGGACTGTCCTGGATGCAGGGCAAGGGCATGATCAGCGAGCAGCTGTTTCAATACATCGCCATCGCCGTAGCGATCATCGTGGTGGTGATCAATGGCGTGATGCGGCGCAAGGTCAAGTCCTGAGCGCCGGCTTCAATCCTCGGCCTGGAGCACGGCCATCGCACTGGGGTGCAGGCAGTAGCTTTTATCCGGGTTGAGGGTGACAACGCCCTCGCTGCACAGGCGCTTCAACACCTCACGCACGCTGAGAAAGGACAATGGAATGTCCAGCCCCAACAACTGGCTGTGCACCCCGCGCACGCCCAGGCTGCGGTTTTCGTGGGCGGCCTTGAGCAACGCGTCGATGACTTTGAGGCGAATCAGGCTGGTCCTGAGCCCGAAGCTCTTGAGCAAACGCCTGATGTGGTCATTGCCGCCTCGCTCCGTCGGCCTGTCGAATACACGGTGGGGGGCGCTCAGCGAGACGCCGTTCGCCCTTGGCTTGCCCTCCATGGGCAGTTGCGCGTTACGCATGCAAAAACTCCTTACCAGCCTGATCAGAAAAGGTCACGGATACTCTCCTGTAATAGGACGAACGAGGACGCGCAATCATGAGGGCGATGATGTGAAAAAATTGCCCCTGCTTCGTCAAACCCCCGTGTTCAAACGGTCGCCAGCCATTAATTTTTTTTCATCCGGTTCGTTTTCAAGGTAGGCACATTCCGGTTCAGCACGCGGCATGTGATTTCCCAGGCGGGTCGAGTGTTTGTCTACTGGCGCACCGGTAGCCGTCCTGGTTTCTGAAGTTTCATCAGGAGTGAACGTGAGAATGTCCGTGCAGTTATCGAGGATTGGCCTCGCAGGCGCTTTTCTGGGGATCGCCCTCGGGCTCAGCCCCGTGGTCAATGCGCAAGACGATGGGCAGCAGGCCAGTGCCGAGATCCGTCGCACCCGTTTTGGCGTACCGCATATCCGGGCCCAGGATGAACGCGGGCTGGGTTATGGCATCGGTTATGCGTATGCCCAGGACAACCTGTGCCTGTTGGCCAATGAGATTGTCACGGTGAACGCCCAGCGCTCGCGCTATTTCGGGCCGGAGCAGGTCACGGTCGAGGAGCGGGAGAACCGCGTCAGCGATCTGTTCTTCAGCTGGCTCAACACGCCGCAAGCGGTTTCCGCTTTCTGGCAGGCCCAGACACCTCAAGTGCAGCAACTGGTCGAAGGCTACGTGGCGGGTTACAACCGTGCGCTGGTCGAACGCAAGGCCAAAGGCCTGCCCGAACAATGTGCCAGCGAGTGGGTGCGGCCGATCACGGCGCTGGACCTGGTCAAGTTGACCCGTCGGCTGTTGGTGGAAGGCGGCGTTGGCCAATTCGCCGAGGCTCTGGCCGGCGCGCAACCGCCCCAGGCGACCGCGCTGACGGGCACCCCGGTCACCGGTTTCGCTGCCGCCGCAACCCGGCAGCAGCGTTTTGCCCTGGAGCGTGGCAGCAATGCGCTGGCCATCGGCAGCGAGCGCTCGTTCAACGGCCGCGGGATGTTGCTGGCGAACCCACATTTTCCGTGGGTGGGCGGCATGCGTTTCTACCAGATGCACCTGACCATTCCCGGCAAGCTGGACGTCATGGGCGCGGCGCTGCCAGGCCTGCCGATGATCAATATCGGTTTCAGCCAGCACCTGGCCTGGACCCACACCGTCGACAGCTCGAAACATTTCACCCTGTACCGCCTGCAACTCGACCCGAAGGACCCGACCCGCTATCTGCTCGACGGCAAGTCTGTGCCGATGAGTCAGCAGACGGTTGCGGTGGACGTCAAGCAACCTGACGGCCAGGTGCAGACGATTTCCCGAGTGGTCTATGGCTCGCAGTTCGGCCCGATCGTGCAATGGCCTGGCCGGCTGGATTGGGATAACCGGTTCGCCTACAGCCTGCGGGACGCGAACCTGGACAACGATCGCGTGCTGGCCCAGTGGTACGCCATGAACAAGGCGGTCACGCTCAAGGATCTGCAGGATGCGGTCCATAAGATCCAGGGCATTCCCTGGGTCAATACCCTGGCGGTGGACGACCAGGGGCAAAGCCTCTACATGAACGTGTCGGTGGTGCCGAACGTCGACGCCGAGAAACTGGCTCGGTGCAGCGATCCCCGGGCCGGGTTGCGACTGATCGTGCTGGATGGCTCTCGCAGCGAGTGTGCCTGGGATATCGATTCCAACGCCGTGCAAAAAGGCATTTATGCCGCCGACAAGCTTCCGCAGTTGCTGCGTCGCGATTATGTGCAGAACTCCAACGATTCGGCCTGGATGGTCAACCCTGCGCAGCCGTTGTCCGGTTACTCCCCGTTGATCAGCCAGCAAGGCCAGCCCCTGGGACTGCGTGCGCGTTTTGCGCTGGACCGGATGGGCCAATTGGCCAAGAGCGGGCCGGTGAAGGTCGAGGATTTGCAGCGCATGGTCATGGACGATCAGGTTTACCTGGCTGACCAGGTGATGCCGGACCTGCTCGGCGTGTGCGCCGGTGACTTGGGGGTGGAGGCTTCGGCGTTGGTCGAGGCGTGTGCCAGCCTCAAGGCCTGGGATCGCAAGGCCGGCCTGAAGAGCGGCCTGGGGTTCGTGCATTTCCAGCACATCATGGACCGGTTGGAGGCGCTGCCTGATTCATGGCGCGTCGCGTTCGACCCCAAAGACCCGCAACACACACCGCGTGGCCTGGCGATCGAGCGGCCAGCCGTGCTCAAGGCCGTGCGCGATGCCATGCTGGCTTCGGTGGAGACGGTGAAGGTCGCCGGCTTGTCGAAGGACAGCCAATGGCAAGACGTCCAGGTGGCCAGCAGCGGCAGCCGACAGACACCGATTCACGGCGGTCCCGGGGAGCTGGGCATCTACAACGCGATCCAGAGTGTGCCCGGGGCGGACGGCAAGCGGGAGGTGGTCAGCGGGACCAGTTATCTGCAAGTGGTGACGTTTGACGGCAAAGGTCCGCAGGCCCAGGGGTTGCTGGCATTCTCTCTCTCCAGCGACCCGGCATCGCCTTATTCGGCCGACCAGACCCAGGCGTTTTCGCAGAAGCAGTGGAGTGTCTTGCCATTCACCGAACAGCAGATCAAGGCCGATCCGCACTATCAGGCGTTGATTATCCGCGAGCGTGATGAGACGGGCAGGGTGGCGACGCAATAACGGCTGTTGTGCGGTCACATTCAAACTGGATGTAGATTGATCCACCGCTATCGCGAGCAAGCTTTGCTCCCACAGGGGATTTGTGTTGGCCGGGAAATCGCGGGCTGGCACCGATCCAAACTGTGGGAGATTCTATGGTACGGGGCTAC